>CAYYDL010000777.1:0-14437 GCA_964470545.1 uncultured Hyphomicrobium sp.
CGGTCCGAACAGCGGTTGCACGAGATTATAGTTCGGGCCAGCGGCGCCTCCCGTGCTTCGCTGGTTCCATCCGGAATCGGGGAGCAACATCGTGTCGGGCGGCAGTGTCGGCCCCAGACGGTCGACCGGGGCGAACGGCACATCCCCTGCTGGGCCTCGGGGGCCCGATCCCGAGCGAGGTTCAGCGCCAGCCGTTCCGACCGACAACACCAAAACGGCCGCGGCGGCACCTGTGAGGAATAGGGGTCTCATGGCTGTCCTTCCGGCTCCGAGAGCTGGTGTTTTCTTGAAGAGATTAATCCCTGCCGCCCCTTACGAAAAGAACCATCCGGCCTTATCCGCCAGGCTGCTGCTTTAAAGGCACAAACTGTGGATTGCTGAGCAAATGGCGCCATATCGAGCCAACTGGCTCCGTAGCCAGGCGGACGAAGGGGGTGCTGGAACTATAAATCTTAAAAGACGCGGAACTGTTAAGCTCCGGTCGTCAATTGCAAGTGTCAGACATTCAGAGGCGTGGTGATCGGGTCGATCGTGATGATGCCGCTCGAGGAGCTGGAATTGCCCTGGAGGATCTGGACGACCGGCGATGTCTGGCTCAGGTCGGAATTGTTGACATCATAAAGGGCCGAGAACTGCGCGATGAGCTTGTTCAGTTTCGTCGGGTCCTGAAGGTCGGCGATATTGAGCTTCTTGGTGATCATCGCGGCCTGCGTGTCGATGTCGGCCTGGGACATCATCGAAGAGAGACCAAGTGCGGTTTGCGTGAATTGCAGCAGGGCCTTGTCGGCGAGGATCTGGTAGGCCGACGTAATGCTCGGCGCCTTCTTCAAGAAATAGAGAGCGAGCTGCACCCCTGTGCTTTGGTCGCCAGCCTCCGTTTCCATGGTCTGCTCGACGTAGTTGTCCATCGTCGCCGAGAGTTGACTGCGGTCCTGGACCTGTGAGGTCGGAACGTCGAGCGTTTTTCCGTCGGTTCCGAAGTTGAATGCTACATCGAGGGCCTTGTACTTGGCATTCTCGGGCTGGTTGATGAAGCTCTTCGGATCTAGAGGATCGCTTGTCAGGATTTTGCGCAGGTCGGTGGTCGTCAGATTGTCACCAGTCAGCCCATAGGCGCTGAGTGCGTAATTGACGAGGCGTTGATCCTTCAGGAAATCGTCGACGTTCGTGATCGTGCCGATGGTCGAGGCGTAATACGTGCTTTCGGTTTGGGCCAGCGTTTGCTGCTGGGTCGCCGTTGCGCCGGAGGCGACGCTGCCGCCGTTGTTCGCGGTGTAAAGCTGCACCGTTGCCGCCAAGTTCGTGTTGGTCTGCGCGAGGTTCGCCGTCTTTGCGTTGCCGTTCGCATCGAAATTGAAGTCGGACGCGATCTGGATATAGGCCGCATTGTGGGACTGGTTGGCGAAGCTATGGGGATCGCTTGGGTCGCTCTCCAGGATTTTGGTCAGCGTGTATTTCGACATCGAGTCGGAATCAAAGCCGTATGCGTCCAAGATGAAATTGTAAGCTGTGCTGCCCAGGAGGTCGTTGACGGTGGTGACGCCGCTGATGGCGTCCTTGTAGGCCGAAATGGCGTCGTCGTTGGACGTTTGCAGCGCTGCGTCATAGTCATTGGAATAGAGATTGACGACGCTATTGAGCTGGTCCGTCGTCTGGATCGTTCCGTTGATGGAGCCATCGGCGTTGAAGTTGAACGCCGCGGCGAGCTTCTGGTACGCAGGGTTCGTCTGCTGATTGGCGACGCTGTTCGGGTCAGAGAGATCGCTTGTCAGAACTTGGCGGAGCAGTGTCCTGGATTCCTCATTGGGATTTAATCCGAAAGCCGTCAGTGCGACGTCGACCAAGGCGTTGTTGGCGAGAAAATCATCGACCGATCCGACGCTCGAAATTGTCGCCTGGTAATACTGCGTCTTGTAGGCAGCCGCCGCCGGGCTCGAACTCGTTCCGGTTGCGTTGAAGTATTGATAGACGGTCGTCGCGATATTGGCGGAGGACTGTGCCGTTCCGTTGACGCTGCCGTCCGTGTTGAAGTTGAAGGCTTTCGCAAGAGCGACGTAGGCGGAATTGTTCAGCGTGTTCGCGACGCTATTCGGATCGGACACGTCGCTCGTCAGGACGGCCCGGATCGTCGCTTTGGAGACCATATCGGGATTGAGCCCGTATGCCGAGACGGCATAGTTCAGCAGGCGCGAATTCGACATCAGCTGATCGACCGACGTAATATTTCCGATGTTCGCCTGATAGTACGTCGCCTCGTCGGACGCAGAGGTCCCTTTGTTCACCTGTGTCTGCGTGTAGAGACCGATCGTATCGTCTTCTTCCGTTGAATTCTGCGCAATGACGGCCTGGCTCGCGACGGTGCCGTCCGTCGAGAATTGAAAGGCCTTCGCAAAGGCGAGGAAGCGCGGATCGGTCAGCTTGTTGACAAAGCTGCTGCTGTCGGTGAGGTCGCTCGTCAAGACCTTCTTCATGAAGGCTTTGGCGTAGGTCATGTCGCTCAAGCCATAAGCGTTCATCGCATAGGAGAACAGCCTCGGGTCATTCAGGAATTGATCGACCGAGGTCACCTTGTCGATGTTGGCCTGATAATATTTGGCGGCGTTGGAAACATCCGTCTCCGAACCGATCCGCGCGAGCGTTTTCGGAAGGTCCCCGGCATAGGTTTGATAAAGCAGGTACGTCGATATCATTGCCGGCCTTCTGCCTCGGGTGACTCGGTTTCCTGAATTTTCGGCCGCGCGCCTTGCGTGAGCCGTGCCGGTTTTGTGTGGTGATGCAACTCGCGTGGCGTCCGTCGCCGGTCGGAATGGTCCGCGGATTCGGTTACGACGAGGTTACACTTTGTTCCGGGCGGTGATCTCAGGCCGGTTTTTTCGCGGGTGGCTCGGCGACGATGAGGCCCTGGAATTCCGCCAATGACTTGGGCTGCAACTCGCAGGCGAGGATGCGCTGCGGATTGACGGGTCCCGGAAAAACGATCTGGCCCATCGGGATGGTCTTGAAGCCGAAGCGCCCATAATAGGGCTCGTCGCCAACGAGGACGATGAGTTTCGCTCCCGCGGCCCGCGTGGCGTCGAGCGCGGCCGCGATCAACTGGTGACCGAGGCCGTTGCTCCGGTGGCTGTCGTCCACCGCGACGGGGCCGAGCAGGACGGCGCCCGTCTTGCCGCCGATGGAAATCTCCGTCGTTCTGATGGAGGCGATGATCTCCCGGCCGAGGCAGGCGACGAGACAGAACCGGGAGAGGTGGCCCTTACCCTCGCGCACGCGATAGGCCGAGCGCGCGAAGCGTCCAGGCCCGAAGACGCGCGCATGCAACTTTGATATCTCGGCGATATCTTCGGGTAATGCAGGTCGAATCGTCAGCGATGGAGACATGCGTGATCGTCGGAGCCAAGGAACTGAGTGTCGGCGCGGCTTCTATCACACTTCAGACTTTGTGCGATCCTCAAGGCAGCGGCGAATTCGCTCGGCGATGCCGGGAACGGTGCCGGGAGGCAGGGAGTCCGGCGAGAAAAAGCGCATCTCGCCGGAATTGTCGCTTGAGACCTTCCGCCAACTCCGCACGGTGAATACGCCTGTTTGCCGGTCCTTGCGGCACGCGTAGAAAAACGCCAGTTCCGGTTTGCCGTTAACTTCGATGCCGCTGGCATCGCGCAAGAGCCGGCGCACGGCCATCTCGAGCGTTTCGTTCTTCCGGACACGTCCTATGGGCAATTCCCAGCTGCCGCCATTTTCATTTCCGATCATCAGGACGCGACCGGTCTCGTCGAGGACGCAGGCTTCCGCGAACAGGTGCAATCCACGGGCGACGCGCCAATATTGCTGGAAGGCGCGCGCAATCCATCGACCGAGCAGCGGTATGTCTTCCCTCAACGGCAAATTCTCCTTTTTTGCGTCTGCCGCTGGACTTTTGCCTATCCAGAGGGTGTTCTAGGCCGTGCCCCTCGTAAGATATTCATCATTCCCCACATGACCGAGACGTTCACGCTCGCGCACTTCTCCGACGTGCACCTGCCGCCTGCCTTCGGCGGCGCATGGCCCTATTGGAATGCCAAACGTCTGTTGGGGTATGCGAACTGGGTTCGCAAACGCCGCCGTGTTCATCAACCCGCGATCGCAGACAAGCTCGTTGCCGATGCCCTTGCACTGCGTCCCGACCATATCGCAATCACGGGCGATTTGATCAATCTCGGACTGCCGTCCGAATACAAGTCGGCGCTATCGTGGCTCAGGGGCGTGGGTGCGCCGGCGGACGTCACGGTCGTTCCGGGCAATCACGATATCTATTCCAGGCTACACGGCGATCCCGGTATCGCGCGGTGGGCGGAATACATGGGTGGAGAAAACGACACGCTGGCGTTCCCTTTCGTGCGCCGGGTTGGGCCGATTGCGCTCGTCGGATTGAACTCGGCGGTCGAGACGCCGCCGTTCGTCGCCAGCGGCAAGCTAGGCCGGCATCAACTCGAGATCGCGGGTGAGCTGCTCGACGCGCTGGGGGAAGAAGGCTTCATTCGCGTCGTTCTGATCCATCATCCGCCGCTACCTGATCTCGCGCCACCGCGGAGGGCGTTGAGCGACGCGGCTCATCTTGCCCATCTCCTCGAGCGCGGAAATGCCGAACTCGTCCTCTACGGGCACAATCATCAGACGCGTCTCGACTGGCTGACCACCGCTGAGAGGGATGTGCCGGTCGTCGGTATCAGTTCAGCGTCGGCCTCGGTCGGGCATGGTGATGAACCGACCGGGCGCTACAATCTTTTCACGTTTTTCAAACATGACAACGGGCTTCGCATCCGCCACGTGGTGCGCGGTGTTGAAGGGGCAGACACGCCCGTCAAAAAAATCAGTGAATCTGTTTTGACCGCGCCCAGATGAAGATTATGACGGTGTCGCGCTTTGTCGCGGCCAAATGCCACGCTCATTGTGTCGGCTGAACAACGATGCCGCATCATGACGCGGATGCTCGTTTTCTTCGCGTAACCTGGATCGAATGACATCTCGTCGGCCCACGTGATCGGCGAATGCCCGCGCGATGAGCAGGGTCGGCGCAGGTCGCCTGCGTAACATTCACGCGGTAGTGACCAATATGAGTCAAAGCCAGTCGTTCTGCCGCGGCGCCGATGACACAAGCTTGCCGCTCGCAATAATGATATGCCATCGCAATGACTTTCGTGTGAGTGGCTTGCGGGGAGCAATGCGGTTTTGCCGAAACCTGTCGATATCAATCTTGCCCTTCAGGGCGGCGGAGCTCACGGCGCCTTTACGTGGGGCGTGCTCGACCGTCTCCTAGAAGATGACACGCTACGGTTCGGCTGGATCAGCGCAACGAGCGCGGGTGCGGTGAATGCCGTGGCGCTTGCTGCGGGACTGGCGGAAGGATCGCGTGCCAAAGCGCGCGAGAACCTGTTCAAGATCTGGCACGCCATCCACCAGGCTGGCGTTCCGGATCTGACGCGCCTCAATCCGTTTCTCAACGGACTGGTCCGACCGTCGCAATTGACGACGCATCTTGCGACGATGCTGTCGCCCTACGAATTCAATCCGCTCGGCTTCGACCCGCTTCGACGGCTGATCACGGATCACGTCGATTTCGATCTCATCCGGTCGAAATCGCCGGTCGAGCTGCTGATTGCCGCGACGCACGTCGCAACAGGGCGGGCGCGCCTTTTCCGGCAGGACGAGATCACCGTCGATGCGGTCTTAGCGTCCGCGTGTCTGCCGGTGATGCACCACGCCGTCGAAATCGAAGGGGCCGCCTACTGGGACGGAGGCTTCTCCGCAAATCCGGATATCGTCACGCTTGCGAGCGAGAGCCCGATTGGCGATACGCTGCTTGTCATGGTTTCGCCGCGCGTCAACGAGCGCTTACCAACGACGGCGCGGGACATCTCCAATCATGCTAACCGGCTGACGTTCAACGCGCCGCTGTTGCGCGATATCGAGGTGGTGACCGCGGTGCGGGAGACGTCGGGGCCGCTGCTGGCGAAGGGCCGGTTGGCGCCGCTCTGCCGTCATCGCTTTCATCTGATCGATGGCGGCCCGATCACCGGAACGCTCAATCCCGAGACGACGCTGAAGCCGGATTGGGACATCATTACCTATCTGCATGGCGCGGGGCGTGATCATGCGGAAAAATGGCTCGACGTCGCCCGTTCGGCGGTCGGCCGGCTCGAGACCGTCGATCTTGCAAACTACTTCTTCCCGCCCGTCGAAGACGGCGTGACATTCCGGACGGCTGCTCCTCCTAAAAGGCCGACGCAGAAGCGCGGCATCGGCGGCAAGCGAGCCAAGTGAGCCAAGTGAGCCAAGTGAGCAGTATCCCCGGAGGCTTCTGACGGCCGTGCGGCTGCATGATGCTTCGGTGCGAGCGCGAGGTGATAAAGTTTAGTAAACTGGGCAACTCTCTCTTTGCCGGTTGGTTTTATTGTTATGAGTTTGCGCTGGAATATCGTTCTCGGGCTGTTTGCAGCCTTCACATTGTTGCCGTCGCTTTCAGTCGGGAGCGCGGCGGCTACGCCCGAGCGTCTCGCCTTTCTCGGCGTGCGCCTTCAGAATGACAACGAAGGCCTGGAACCGACGACGACTGCCGAGCGCGAGCGGGTCGCTGCGCTCGGACGGCAATTCACGTCGGCGCTGGCGAAGTCCGGCTCTTACACGATCGTACCTCTGACCGACGAGATCCGCTCCGAGATTGCGCGCGGGCAGCCGGTCGGCCACTGCGGCGGTTGCGAGGCAGATTACGGAAAGAAGCTCAAGGCCGATCTCGTGGCGTGGATCATGGTGCAGAAGGTCTCGAACCTGATCCTGAACATGAACCTCTATGTGGCCGATCCGAATACGGACAAGTACACATTCGTCAAGAGCGTCGACATTCGCAGCAATACGGATGAATCCTGGTCGCGAAGTTTGACGTATCTGCTCAACAATTATTTCTTCGAGCAGAAGTCCTAGCAGTTCAACCCACGAGGCGGGCGTAGCCTTCAGCAATGGTTTCCTGAAGCAGTCGGTTGTAACCGGCGTAAGCCGCGCTCTTCGGCGTAACTTCGCCGAACGTATCGCCGTCGAAGCTCTGGCGCTGGGCGTACAGGATCGGTGTCGAGACCGGGATGAATGTCGCCCGTTGTTTGTTGAGCGTCGTGATGATGCCACGCATCTCGCCTGCGCGATCGAGCTGCGAAACGAGCACCATCCGCATCGCGCCTTTCGTCAACGACACGAGGTGAATGAAGCTTGACGACGCCGGAATATAGAGACGGCCGCGATGGGCATAGGGTGCGTCGGGCCGGTCGCGTTCCTGAAAAAGCAGGCTCGGCCACTCGGGATCCCAGCTGATATCGGTACGATAGGCGACGATCGTATCGGGCAGGGCGAACGATCGCCGGAGCGTGAGATAGCTGCCGATATAGTGGTCGACGGCGGCCTGCGTATAGGCGCCCATGTAAATCGGTGCGATGGCGCCACCGCTGCCTGCGAATTCGAGTGGTCCGTTCGCGCTCTCGACGGCGACGGTCTCGCCGTGCCAGGCATCGCGAAGGCCGTGAAAATCGAGACCCAGCACCATGCAGACATCGAACAGCGTTTGATCGCGCACCGAGCGGCCGCCCAATAGATTTTGGATCGTCTTTTCGTGGCAGTCGGCGGCGTCGGCCAACTCGGCCTGCGTCAGCTTTTTTTCGACCATCGCCGTCTTGATGCGGTCGAGCGCCTCGGCGCGGGTCGTGGCAGGCGCGATATGGGCGGCGGCTTTCATCTTGGACCACGAATGCTGATGCTGGCGACGGACGCCGCCGTTGCCGAAAATTACCGATTTTTATCTGCCGGAGGCAATCGGAATCGAAGGTCAAATTCGGGCTTCCTCCGGTTGTCGCCCGCTGGCGCCCGACGGGCTCCTGTTTCCGCGCGGATTTCCACATTCTTCATTCGCCACCGCTGGGGTGGAAACGACGCGCGGACCGGCGCGGAACGAGGAGATGGGCACCATGTCGGAGACATTCACATTGAAATTGGCGGCGGCGATTTCGGCGGGTTCGCTGTTGGCGCTCGCTGCGATGGCAGGCTTCGCCCATCCGGCCTCGGCTCAGGAGTTCGATTGTCGGAACGCCGAACTCGCCTCGGAGCAAATGATTTGCCGAAACGATCGTCTGGCGGCGCTCGATGAGCGTATGAGCGGCCTCTATGCCGATCTGAAAGCAGCGTACGGCAGCCGGTTTCAGCGCGACAGCCTCAAAGCGTACCAACACCAGTTTCTCGACGCTCGCGACAGCTGTGGTCGGGACGTCGAATGCATCAAGGGCGCCTATCTCGATCAGATCAGCGTTCTGGAATCGCGCCTTGAACGCGCTTACCGGCGCAGCGAACGTTGAGCGACGTTCTCGGCTTGCCGGGGCTCTTCCTGCCGGTCGAGTACTTCGAGCTTGACCGCGGTCAGGCCCTTATCGGTCATCCGGAGGTCTTCCGCGGCACGTTGCGAAAGATCGATGACGCGTCCTTCCTTGAAGGGGCCGCGGTCGTTGATCCTGACGATGACGCTGTCTCCGGTGTCCACCCTCGTCACGCGAACGCGGGTTCCGAAGGGTAGCGTTCGATGAGCCGCCGTCAGCCCGCGCGGATCGAAGACCTCCCCCGTCGCTGTCCGTTCGCCTTTTCCATAATAGGAGGCGAGGCCATGCATCGCGTCGGCTGCCTTTTTGAGGGCGTGCTTCAACGTCGGCTTGGCAAAAATGATCTTGGCCTGCCAATGATCGAACGCCGGCTTCGGGGGATCCGGCTGGGTTACGGTCGCCCACGCTCCGCCCATAGCCACCTGGCTCGCGGGCCCCGCGAGGGCGTCGGTCAGCGATTGGGCTTTCGATGAGACCGTTCCAATAAGAGCGGCTGGACCTACTAAAACGGCAACATAAGCCACACGAGTGCTTCGGCGCACGCACATCCCCCCGGAACTCGTCCCCTAGGCTCCTGAGTATGGCGATTCGGATGGCGGAAAAACGTCGGGAGACGCCGGTTATCCAGCGCCTCCCGAAGATCCGGTCAGAGCATAAGTCTTAGTTCAAGACTTGGAGCGAGACTCGGGCCACGCCGGCACCGGTCATGCTGATCGCCCGCGCGGCACCGCGCGAGAGGTCGATCACCCGGCCGCCCACGAACGGACCACGGTCATTGATGGTGACGACGACCGACTGGCCATTCGAGTTGTTCGTGACGCGAACGCGCGTTCCGAACGGCAGCGTGCGGTGGGCGGCCGTCAATCCATCAGGATTGAAGCGTGCGCCCGATGCCGTGCGCTGACCCTGCCAGTAATAAGAGGCCAAGCCGCCGCCACCCGAGCCACCGCCATAGGCGTAGTGGCGCTTGCGCGACGAAGCCTGTGCATAGTGTTTCCGGGACGTCCTGTAAGCGTACCGCGATTTCGAAGTCTTGTGGTAAGCATACCGTGACTTCGACGTCTTGTGGTAGGATCTATACGAAGCTTTGCGATAGGTAGACTTGTGGTGCGACGATCCGCAAACATAAGCTGCGCCTTCGCACTTCCAGGCCGCATTTGCCGGCACGGCAGCGACCGTAACCCCCGCCAGCGCGAACGCGGCTACCGCAAGAGTTGAACGCATAAATGCACTCCTTCATCAAGGAGCAGCAGTGGTTTGGGTCGAATGGGCGGTTTCCCCCGTCCGTGGTCAGCCATCGCGACCGCGGATCAACCGCCCCTCAGGCGGCACCGTCCTTTACGTTGGGAGAAAGTAGCCCGTAGCCGGAATACCCCGTGTGACCCTAAACAGAACTCCAGAACCCAGTTCGTACTGCTGCCCGTGCTGTTGACTGGGGTTACCCCCGTCCTGGCAGCGCACAACGAGCATCCGGAATGGTGGCCGGTCAACCCATGGCTGATACCACCTTTTAACCACAATTCGTAACTGTCGGAAAACTATCATCTAATTTGACTGCACTTTTAAGTTGCGCGACGCCACGTCGCAGAAACCATGTGCTTTTACGGAATACGCCTCGGCTTGGGGCATCCGCAATAATTCGTTTACCATTCAATTGCCTATGCCATAGGGCGGGCGGTGATGGTCTGCATACGCCCATTGCACGCCGTCGTTTTGCACTGGCGAGATGGGCCGACGAGGTGTTGTTCTGCTGCGCTCGTGAGCCGCTAATGTGAGCTCGTTTTTGCGCGGCCTTTGGACGGGACACGTGAATCGATGAGCGACGGTCGACCCGAGAGGGGAGAAGAGCGGCCAACGGCTCATCCTACATTTCCCGAGGCAACCAGGACCTGGATGCGCATCGGACTGCTGTCGTTCGGCGGCCCGGCCGGCCAGATCGCGATGATGCATAAGATCCTCGTCGATCAGAAACGCTGGATCGACGAGGCGACGTTCCTGCTGGCGCTCAACTTCTGCACGCTGCTGCCGGGCCCGGAGGCGATGCAACTTGCAACGTACACGGGCTGGCGGCTCCACGGCACGCGAGGTGGGCTGACGGCCGGGCTGTTGTTCGTCGCTCCTGGCGCCCTGGTGATCCTTGCGATTGCTGCCCTTTACGCGAGCTTCGGGAGTCTGCCGCTCGTGGTCGCCGTGTTCGAGGGTATCAAGGCGGCCGTTCTTGCGATCGTGGTCGAAGCGCTGCTGCGTATTGCCCGGCGGGCGCTCACCGGTTCGGTCGATTGGCTGATCGCGGCGCTGTCGTTCGTCGCGATCTTTTTCCTTAAGGTCCCGTTTCCCTTAATCGTTCTCGCCGCGGCGTGCGTCGGGCTCTTGCGTGCGGCTGGTGCAGTGCACGAAGGACCTTGGCGAGCGTCATCTCCTGTGCCGCTCGCGTCGACCGTCAAAACAGTCGCCCTTTGGATCTCGATCTGGATCCTGCCGCTCCTCGCCGTCGCTCTCATCTTCGGGTTCGATCACGTCCTGGCGCGCCTC
Organism: uncultured Hyphomicrobium sp.; assembly: GCA_964470545.1. Classification (GTDB taxonomy): domain Bacteria; phylum Pseudomonadota; class Alphaproteobacteria; order Rhizobiales; family Hyphomicrobiaceae; genus Hyphomicrobium_B. Next base: position 10,917 of record CAYYDL010000777.1, read on the forward strand.
GCGTTCTTTTTCTCGAAACTCGCGATCGTCACGTTCGGCGGCGCCTATGCGGTGCTCGCCTACATGGCGCAGGACGTCGTCGAGACATACGGATGGCTGAAGCCCGGAGAAATGCTCGACGGACTTGGACTTGCCGAGACGACGCCGGGGCCTTTGATCCTCGTGACGGAGTTCGTTGGATTTATCGCCGGGGCGCGCCATGGGGGTGCCCCAGCCTTCTTGTTCGGGCTATCGGGTGCGGCCGTGGCGCTGTGGGCGACTTTCGCGCCGTGCTTTCTCTGGATCTTTGCCGGTGCGCCCTATGTCGAATGGCTGAAATCCGTTCCGAAGTTAAGGTCGGGCCTGGCGGCGATCACGGCCGCGGTTGTCGGGGTAATCTTCAACCTCTCGCTTTGGTTCGCGCTTCACGTCTTTTTCCGCACCCGGCATGAGGTGATCATGGGGCCGTTGCGGTTCGAGATGCCTTCCGCCGCGAGCCTCGACCCGGTCGCCGTCGGGCTCGCAGCGCTCGCCGCGGTCTTGCTCTTCGTGATGCGAACCGGAATCGTGACGACGCTCGGCGTCTCGGCATTCATCTCACTTGTGCTGAGCCTCGCATCGTGACGCTCGCGCGGATGCCGAGATGCCAGGATTGAACCAATTTGCCGGCCCAGGCGTCATAGTTTGTTATTGCTGACGGCAATCCGGCCACGCCCAGCCGGTCGTAGCTACGCTAAAGTAGGCCGGATGGGTCTATCGCGAGCCTTTTCATCGCGAGCGACTCCGTCCAAGTCTGCTCACGGCTGCGTTTTGCTGTGCCGGGTTGTGGCCCGGCAGCAGGCCCTTAATGGGCCAAGAACTTTCCATGGAGTCGGCCCATGTCTCCACGATCGACGATTATCGTCAGCGCCGCGAGCTTCGCCCTAATGGGCCTCGCCACCGGAGCCGACGCCAAAATCGTCTGCAACAATGGCAACCAACTCGTGCAGGGCGCATGGCTCGCGACACCGTATTGCCAGGACGCGTTGGTCGCACAGGTCGCCCGCGAATATGGCTTCAAAGCCACGGCTGAAGCCGTCCGGAACAATCCGATGTTCAAGCAACGGCTGTGCCGTTTCGTCGGGCAGGACATCCGGATCAAAGAAACCTGCAGCGAGGTGACGCCGGTTCCGGGCCGCGGATTTTACTAGCAAGCGTCCGTCGCCAACCCAGGAAAAAATCAGCTGGACGAAAAAGTTTACGGTGACGATTGCTTGGAGCAAGCATCACCGCAACGGCATTGAAAGTTTCAGCTTACCGCCAGTCGTCGCGCCGGACTTCTCGGCGCAGTTCAGCTGAGGTCCGGCGTCACTTCGCTCGGTTCCTTGGCGCGGCGGACGCTTCCGTCAAACTGGGCGCCTTCGTCGATCGACAGCGTCTGCTTGACGATGTCGCCATCGACGCGAGACGTGGCGTTGAGATTGACGGAGGACCCCTTCAGCGCGCCACTGACCTCACCCTGCACAGTGATCGTTCGCGCGGTGATCGTACCGACGACGCTGCCGGTTTCACCCACGGTCACCGCCTCGCCGTGGACATCGCCCTGGATATGGCCGGCGATGAGCAACGATCCCTTGGTCTTGATGACAAGCTGATGGCCCGAGATCGTGATGTCCTGGCCGAGGACGGATGTCGGCGCGTCGATCGCGTGCGCGGTGTGCGATGTCTGTTGCTGGATCGGCGAGCCGAACAGCGGCGGAGCCGGGGTCTTGAGGGGCGTCATCGATGACATCGACGGCGCTTGTGGCGAGAGTGTCTTGGCTGGCTCTGCGGCGCGTGGTTCCGGCGTCGCTACGCGGTTGAACATCGTTTTACCCCCAAACAAAATGAACTGCAGTCGCCCGTCCCGCTGCGGCAGTTCAATCACGCTAGTTTGCGCACATTATGTCCAACGGGGCCGCCGCGCCAGGATTGTTTCGCCACGCTTCAATTTTGATTTTTCGACTAAAATCCCGCGCCTATTCGCTGAAAAGAAAGCGGGCCGCCCTGTTCGGACGACCCGCTTCTATTTCGAATTGTGCGGCGTCAACGCCACAGATCAACAAATGGGGCGACGACATGCGTGCCGTGTCGACCGTCGTACACATGAGCGAACGGAGCGTCGACCACCGTCCGACCCCCGCTTTCGACGCGGGTAAACGGCGCGTGCACGACATGGCGCCCACGATAATAGCGACGGTGATGGCGATAACCGTCACGATCATAGCGATCGTGAACCTTTACCAGATTGGATGTAGCGCCTTCGGTCGCGCGGTTCGCCACCGGTACGGCGTTGGCAGCCGATACGGCCATCAGCGATGCGATCACCGCCGTAGCCGCTGTGATGGGACGGAAAAATGCCGTCATGACAATACTCTTTTCCTTATTGCTTCCACGACAGGACAACTAAGGAGCGCGCCCTTGGTTCGCAACCTCGGATGCGGCAATTGCCCGACTCGTGCAACACTTGTGCTTGCGATGAGGCAATTACTGGGGCCCGAATGCGACGTACCCTGCCGAATTTGCAAGGCTGGGCTGCGACGCAGAGGGCGTTCTGTTAGGTTGCTTAACAAAAAACGGGAGGACGACATGGTCATACGCTGGGCGGGGCTTGCCATTCTCTTGACGGCGCTTGTCGGTCTTCCGGCAGCTCGGGCGGCCGACGAAGGCACTTGTCCAAGAGCCGGAACGCTTGGCGTTTCGCGCACGGTCGAGATCGATACGACTGGCGGCCCAGGCTTCGGCATGGAGCATTACAAGGCCTATGACTTCCTCCAGGACAAGGAAGTGGTGCTGACCTTCGACGACGGCCCGCAGAAATACACGACCGAAGCCGTCTTGAAAGCGCTTGCCGATGAGTGCGTGAAGGCGACCTTCTTCTCCATCGGCAAGATGGCGCTTGGCTATCCTGAGATCATTCGCAACGTGGCGAAGGCAGGTCATACCATCGGCACTCATACCTGGAGCCACAAAGCGATCGGCAAGCTCAAGACCTTCGATGATGGCAAGGACGAAATCGAGCGGGGCATCAGTGCCGTTCATCGCGCGGTCGGCGGGCCCATCGCGCCGTTCTTTCGTTTCCCGACTCTTGTCGATACGCAGGAAGCCGTCGCCTATCTCGGCAAGCGCAACATCGCGATGTTTTCGACCGATATCGATAGCGTCGATTACAAGCCGCAGACCGCCGACCATCTCGTCAAGTCGCTGATGCAGAAGCTCGACAAGCGGGGCAAGGGCATCCTCTTGATGCACGACATTCACAAGAGGACGGCGCAAGCCCTGCCGGTGATCCTCGCGCAGCTCAAGGCGAAAGGCTACAAGATCGTCCATATGACGGCGAAGTTCCCCGTCACGACGCTCGCCGAATACGATCAGGCCATCGAGAAGGACGCCAAGGGCTTGCCGCAGGTCGGCGCCGAGCGGCCGATGTCGAGCATCGTCAAGACCGATGGCGGAACGCCGCCCGCCAAAGAGGCGCCTGGATCGGCAACCGGTTCAGCAGAACCCGAGGGCATGCCGGCTGC
>CAYYDL010000778.1:0-2522 GCA_964470545.1 uncultured Hyphomicrobium sp.
ACCGCCGGTCGCTCCTTCCCCCCGGAGCGGCCGGCTTTCTTTTTGGTAACTTCCGGTTCAGCGGAGATTCATCCGCTGGGGCGTTTAATGGGATGATCGCCTTCGAATTGTCGCGAAGCGGAATCATAGTCTTCTGAGCGAATCGTCAGGACTTGTGATCGTTTTGGGGCAAGCGACGGATTCAGTCCGCAAGCCCGTTTGGCGGGACAGACAAACATTCGTTTCGGTGGGAACGTTACAATGACGAAACTGAAAAAGATCATCGCATCTACTCTGGTCGCAGCGACCATGACGGCAACTTTTGCTGCAAATGAGCAAGCAGCTGCCGCGTCCTTCAATTCCGGTCTTCCGGCCCTTTCGAAAGATGCGGGCGCTGTCACGCACGTGTATTGGCGCGGTCACGGCGGTTGGGGCTGGGGCCCCGGCGCGTTCGTTGGCGGCCTCATCGGCGGCGCGTTGATTGCTTCTGCGATCTCGGAGCATCGCGCAGCACCGCGTGACATGGATCGCTGCGCCCGTGATTTCCCGGACTTCAGCTACCGCACGGGCACGTACATCGACCGTCGCGGCGTCGAGCGTGTCTGCCCGTATCTTCGCTGATCGTTCAACGAAGATGTAAGAGTTAAAGCGGCGCCGAGTCGAAAGACTTCGGCGCCGCTCCGTTTCAAAGCGCTAAACTCCAAATTAACCAGCGATACGCAGGCGGCGATCGTCGCCTGACGCTTGGTGGCGGCGGTTGTCGTTCGAAATCTTGAAGAGCGCGACAAGCTCGTCGAGCGCGTTCGTTTCGTTGACCAGCACGTCAGTCGACGACGTCAGTTCCTCTGCCATCGCGGCATTTTCCTGCGTGTCGCGATCCATCATGGCAACCGCGGTGCTGACTTCCGAAAGCGCGTGAGCTTGTTCCTGTGCGCCGGAGGCGATTTCCGCCATGACAGCACTCACTTCGCTCACCGCTTTGACGATCTCGCCGAGGGACGCACCGGTTCCCGTTACCAGCCTGACACCGGCACCAACGTTGTCCTGGCCCGTCGATATGAGACCTTTGATCTCGCGCGCGGAGTCGGCCGATCGCTGCGCAAGTGCGCGCACTTCGGAAGCGACGACGGCGAAGCCCCGGCCGTGCTCGCCAGCGCGTGCGGCTTCTACGCCTGCATTGAGCGCAAGAAGGTTGGTCTGGAATGCGATGTCGTCGATCACGCCGATGATCTGACCGATCTGCTTCGAAGACTCTTCGATCCTCGACATCGCCTCGACGGCTTCCGTAACGATCTGCCCGCCGTCGGCGGCCTGCTCGCTCGCGCGCCCGATAAGCTGTTGCGTGCTCGTCGTCGAACTTGCGGTATTTTTGACCGAGATCGTCGTTTCTTCCAGGGCAGCGGCGGATTCTTCGAGCGATGCCGCTGTCTTCTGTGTCCGCCGCGATAGGTTGTCGGAGGCCGAGAGAATTTGCTCCATCGCGTTCGTGATATTGCCGACCCGTTGCATGACAACCTGCAGAACCTGATCCAGCTGACCGGTTGCAGCATTGAAATCGGCGCGCACCCGTTCGAATTCCGGAGGCAGCTCCGAGGTGATGCGATACGAGAGGTTCTTCCTCGCGAGTTCCGACAGGGCGGCCGTGATCGTATCGAGCACGTTATTCCGTTCAGCGGCCGCCGCATCTTCGAGCCGCTTGCGCTCTGTCTCGGCTTCGCGTTGACGGACTTCGGCTTCGTGCTCCACGCGCTTCTGCTCGGATTCCGCTTTCAGGCGCGCTTCATCAGCGGCCTTTATGTATGTTGATATGGAAAAGTCCATATCGAGCATCACGGCCTTGATGAGAGCAACGAGTCTTGAGGTCATCGACCGGTAAGCGGCGTCGCGATCGCGGCCAAAAATGCTCGTTGGACGGCTTTCCTCGACAATGACACCGACGAGGTGTTCGAGCAGCAGCGCATATCCACCGATGTACCAGCGCGGTTCGAGTCCGATTTTCGCATGCGTCCGCCCGATACGGCGGACGTTTGCAACGTATGTGTCGTTGATCTCTCCGGAGCTGAGGCGGCCCCAATGCGTGATCTGTGCGGATTTCGCGCGCGCGATGTGCGCATCGCCCTCAAAGAAATGTTTGACCTCGGGAGTAGCGCGGATCTTGTCGTAAAATTTATCGAGGGCGATCGGCAGATGTCGTGTCAGAACGGCTTTGAGGTCGTGGAGCTCCGCGATGGTTTTCGGGTCGAGCTCCAGGAAGGATAAGCGGCCGGCAAGATCGCCATGCTGATCGCGGCGAGCGGCGTTCGAGGTGTGGGTCATGCGCACAAGGTCTCGCAAACAAGTTCAGATCGATCTGAACTGAAAGCTTCGACCTTGTGTCAGCCTGGATGATATCGCGAAAAAAACTGATGTGCCTCAGGATTTGAAGGAGGCGCAGCGATCATTAATGATGCCCGCTGCGCCAACTATCTACTTGAGGCTCGGAAAATTGAATTCGGCGCCCTTGCGGATGCCGGCGGGCCAGCGCGCCGTGACCGTCTTGATTC
>CAYYDL010000779.1:0-1813 GCA_964470545.1 uncultured Hyphomicrobium sp.
CATGATGTCGATCGGCGGACCTACCGATGTAGCGCCTGCAGTGTCTTCAGTGCGTTCATCGGTGGTGTCGCCGGAAGCAGCAGCTTCCGGAGCGGGAGCTGGAGTCGCGGGGAGCGATGGTGGAGCTTCCACAGAGGCAGCCGCGAAATTCGCGGCTTTGCAGGCTGACCCCGATTCCGACAGCCTCGCGGATGGTTCCAACACGGCGACTGAAGCGCTTCCGCTGCCCGACGCGGCTACGCCATCGCACATTTCCCGGCGTTCTGAGGCCGAACGCAAGCGGCGACATAACTCCTATGCTTCGATGGGCCGGCGGCGACACGGCGATCCACGCCCCGGCACCGCGCGCTTCAATCTGATGCAATCGCTCGGTGGCATCTATTGACGCGTTCAGGTTCGCGTGCCGCGTCTCACCCAGGCGAGATAATCGGGGCTTCCACCTATGACAGGCACGACGAGCACGGCTGGGGTTTCGTAGGGATGGTGCGCGACGATGTGCGCTGTGGCGCGCTCCGCACCTTCGCGCGCGAGCTTCACGACCATCACGGCCTCTTCAGCCGTCTCCGTCACGCCCTTCCAAACATAGACCGACGTCATCGCCGGCAAAACGTTGACGCATCCGGCGAGGCCCTGCTCGACCAATTCCCGGCCCATAGCCAATGCCGTCGCCCGATCGGGGAAGGTCGCGTAAATCATCACGACACCATCGGCTGGCGCCGCGCCATTCTCTCCGTTATCCCGCGTGGAGGGCTTGTCGTTTGCTGACACTTGAGCGAGCCTCCCTGGCTTGCTGCGCGACGATCCGTATTACGTGAAGGGCCTCGATGGCGAAAGAAAAACAGAAGTTCGAACGCATCGCCTTCGTCGCGAGCGAAGTTCCCGAAGCGATCGAGGCTCAGGCGGCGTTGATCAAGCGCTATGGGGAAACGGAGCCGGCGAATGCCGACGCCATCGTCGCGCTTGGCGGTGACGGCTTCATGTTGCAGTCGCTACACCGCTTCATCAACGACAAGATTCCAATCTACGGCATGAACCGTGGATCGGTCGGCTTCCTGATGAACGATTATAGGGAAGACGATCTTCTGGAGCGTCTTGCCGCCGCCGAGACGAGCCGTATTCATCCGCTGGCGATGATCGCGACGGACGCCGGAGGCAAGGCGCACAAGAGTCTGGCGATCAATGAGATCTCGCTTTTCAGGCAGCGTTATCAGGCCGCCAAGTTGCAGATCGCAATTGATGACAAGGTGCGCCTGGAAGAACTGATCTGCGACGGCATCCTGGTTTCGACACCTGCCGGATCGACCGCTTACAATCTCTCGGCGCACGGGCCGATTTTGCCGATCAAATCATCCCTTCTCGCGGTGACACCGATCAGCCCTTTTCGGCCACGGCGCTGGCGCGGCGCCATCGTCCCGAACAAGGTGCACATCACGATTACGGTTCTCGAGCACGAGAAGCGGCCGGTCAGCGCGGTGGCGGATCACTTCGAGACGCGCAACGTCATCAAGGTCGAGATCGAACAGGCACGCGCCATCGAACTCTTCATGATGTTCGACAAGGAGCACGGTCTCGAGGAGCGCATCCTCGCTGAGCAATTCAGGTATTAGGTTCTGACTGCGCTCGGCGGTGTTTTTTGTTTGCGCCGAGCGCCCCGCCCTCCGGACGGAGCGGGCCGCAGGCGGCGTATAGCCCTCTCCAAAACCGACTGGCCCTCCAGCGGTGTCTTGAAGCACACGCGGAGGGCCATGATGTGGTTTCAAAGTGGCTGCGTTCTCGATTTCCCGGCCCGGGTGCTGATCCCGCGGGTCCCCCG
>CAYYDL010000780.1:0-1721 GCA_964470545.1 uncultured Hyphomicrobium sp.
AACCACATGGCTGGCAACATTGCGGACCTCGTCGTCGGTGAAATCATCGAAATCAAATATCGGGTGCCGCACCCCGTCGCAGACGAGCAGGCAAACTCACCGTTTTCTGACCGCTGGATTGCGGCCGAGATCATCCATCGAGAGGACGATGCGCTGCCGATCGCCCGTCTCGCGGACGGACAGCTCACCGATATCCGCGCCTACATGACGTGGCGCCGGATCGGCGTAAATGCCGCGAACGATGCCTCGAGGACCCGTGGTTGAGGCGTCAAACTGGTTAAAATGCGGATTGTCTCCGGCTTTCCCTGCCAACTGTCACACAATCGAAAAATGCCGCGCTCAGAAGCGGACGTAAAATGCGCCGCTGAATAGATTCGGACCTGCTTCTCGTCATGCGCTCTGGCCCACTCGGCGATCTTGCGGATCGCGCCGCTCCTCAGAGTTTCTGGGGAGCGCGCCCTACTATCGAGGTAGCGTGATGCGAATTCTCATCGCCACCGATGCCTGGAAGCCGCAGGTCAATGGCGTGGTGCGCACCTACGAGAACTTGAAGCGCGAACTCGAATCCGCCGGTCATTCGGTGACCATCCTGTCGCCGTTGGATTTCGCAACGCTCCCGTGCCCCGGCTACAAGGAGATCCGGCTGGCGCTCGCGCGACGATCGCAGATCGCAGCACTCATGCGGCGTAGCTCTTTCGACCATGTCCATATCGCGACCGAGGGGCCGATCGGCTGGGCGACACGCGGCGTGTGTTTGCGCCAAGGCATCCGCTTCACGACGTCGTTCCACACCCGCTTCCCGGAATATATCGAGGCCTATACGGGCCTTCCCGCGTGGATCAGCTATGCGATCCAACGACGATTTCACCGGCCTGGCATCGGCATGTTCGTAGCGACGCCATCGCTCAAGGCGGAGTTGTCGCGACGCGGCTTCCGCCGGCTGATGCTTTGGTCGCGCGGTGTCGATACTGCGCAATTCAAGCCGCGCTCCTCCGGCGACGAAGGCGCGAAAATGGACGGACCGACGTTCCTCTATGTCGGCCGCGTCTCGCGCGAAAAGAACGTCGAAGCCTTTCTCGAGCTCGACCTGCCGGGGCGGAAGGTGGTCGTTGGGGACGGGCCGATCCTTGGTTTCCTGCGACGGCAGTATCCGAACGTGATCTTCAAAGGCGCCAAGACCGGCGATGACCTGGCGCGCGAATACGCCGACGCCGACGTGTTCGTGTTCCCGAGCCGCACCGATACTTTCGGTCTCGTCCTGCTCGAAGCCATGGCCTCGGGACTCGGCGTTGCCGCCTATCCCGTGACCGGTCCGATCGACGTCGTGACCCCCGGCGTTACCGGATGGCTCGATGAAGATTTGAAGTCCGCCGCGATGGCGGCCCTCACGCTCGATCGACATCAGATCCGGGTGCAGGCGATGCGCCGGGACTGGTCTCTCGTCGCCGACGTTTTCCTGGCCAATATTTCTCAGGCACGACGCGCGGCAGGGCTGGGCAAGCGCCTGATTGCTGCCCGCCTGAAGTCGCTGCAGATCCGCCCCCGACCCACGGCGCGGCCCATCAGCTAGGAGCTGCCGCGGCGGGCAACGAAAAGCCGGAGACGCTCCGGCTTCCCATCGCGGCTCTGCACGTCTCTCAACGCCGGTCGTCAAAATCACCGAGGCGATTGAAGCACGCCTGCAATTGCTGAGAGCGGAAGAGCTGGTCGCGCGCGAGATC
>CAYYDL010000781.1:0-3589 GCA_964470545.1 uncultured Hyphomicrobium sp.
AGCCCACCCCCTCACCGGCGCTTGCAGCGCCCGCCTCTCCCCTTGGGGAGAGGCCCGACCGGTTCAATTACTGCACGTAGACCTTTTCCATCACATCCGGGTTCGTCACCGTGCCCGAGCCCGGCTCGCCGCGCTTGATCATGTCGACATATTGCATGCCGTCGATGACCTGCCCGAAGATCGTGTACTGGCCCTTGAGGCCCGCGCAGCCGATGCTGTTGAAGCAGATGAAGAACTGGCTGTTCGCAGAATTCGGATCGGATGTGCGCGCCATCGCTACCGTGCCGCGCTTGAACTCTTCATCGGAAAATTCCGCCGGAAGATCGGGAAGCTTCGAGCCGCCCATGCCGGTGCCTGTCGGATCGCCGGTCTGCGCCATGAAATCGTCGATGACGCGATGCCATTTGATGCCGTTATAGAAGCCCTGGTTCGCGAGGGTCTTGATCTGCGCGACGGTCTTCGGCGCGAGGTCCGGTCGAAGCTGAATGACGACCTTGCCGTTCTTCAATTCAATGACGAGCTTGTCGCCGTCGGCGCGTGCCGACGTGCCCATGAACACGCTCGCTGCCAACAGCGATGCGAGAACGAACGATAGAAATCGGACCATAGCGCTCCTCGTGGATTGATTATCTCGCCGGCATTTTTCCGGGCCAATCCCGGCCGCCTGACGTTGCGGCGGGCAGTGTTGCCGCCCTTATGGCGATTTGACGGCTAAGCCGCAACCCTGGAGACGCGGCTTCCTGCCAGCCAAACGAAGGACCCTGTAACCAACATGCGCCGGGGTGCGGAAGGGGCCGCTCACGAAAACTTAAGGTGTCATCCTCGGCTTTATGCCGAGGATCCATTTTTCACCCGCAATGCAGCACCATAGATCCTCGGGACAAGCCCGAGGATGACAATTTACTACGGCCGCTCTTTCATACCCCGCGAACGGCCGCCGGGTTTGAGCCCATTAGTCGGCACGTCCATGGTCAGCAGTTTGTCGTCGAAGCTCGAAATCATATGCCGTTCGAGATCCTGAACGATCCCCGCCGGCGAAACCATCACGCCTTCGCGCACCAGCCGCGCGAATTGCTGGTCGCGATGCGGCCCGCGCCCGATGGCGCCGCCTTTGGCGACGACGCGGTGCCACGGCACGAGTGCGCGCTCATCCTCATTGAGCTGCGCCAGCATCGTGACGACGAGCGGAGCGGTAACACCGAGTTCCCCTGCCAAACATTCCGGCGATGCAACGCGCCCGAGCGGAATTGTTCGCAAAAGCTTCAAAAGATCGGATTTGACGGGCTGCACCATATGAGCGCCCTAACGTGTTTCGGCAGCCTTCGCCTTGAGGCGCTCCAGCACGCCTTTCGACACGAACGGGGACGGATCGCCGCCCATCGTTGCAACTGCCCGTACGAGGTTCGCTGCGATGTGCCGGTCAGCAGGAGAAGCCGCGACGTAAACCGTCTGGATTTCCGGAGCCATCTCGCCGTTCATGCCGGCCATCTGCATTTCGTAATCGAAATCCGTGCCGTCGCGCAGGCCGCGAATGATGATGGACGCCTTGTGCGCCCGCGCGGCATCAACTGCGAGACCCGAGAACGTGACAACCTCGACCTCGATTTTCGTCGTCTCGACGATCGGCCGCACTTCTTCTTTGAGCATCGCCACACGCTCGTTATCGCCGAACATCGGCGCCTTGCCCGGATTGACGCCAATCCCGATGACGAGCCTGTCGAGTAGCCCGGCCGCACGTCGGATCACGTCGGTGTGCCCGAGCGTCACGGGATCGAAAGAGCCGGAATAAAAGCCGATACGGGTCATATGTGCATTCACCATTCAGGAACGTCCTGAATAGCCTCTGCCCTCGCCCTTGCCCAGAGGCCGAGGGCGCCATTTCACCAACAGGATAAATAAATCCAGCCTTCCTCACCGGCGCACCCAAGAAAACCCTCATCCCCGCGGAGGCCGGGACCTCCGGCAACGGCTCAGCAGAGTGCTACGCCAGTGGCTGGCGATCACGGCGGCATGACGAAACTGAAAAACGATCCCCAACAGCCAAAAACCGTCATGGCCGCAAAAGCCGCCATCCACGCATGCCAATGCACATCACTTCGGATCGCTTTTCAAAAAGTCGATGATCTGTTTGCGCGTTGCCGCATCGCCGACACCGCTGAACGGCTTCATGTTGTTGTTGGGAATGAAGGCGTTCGGATCGGTGATGAACTTGTCCAGGGACGCTTCATCCCACGTGACGCCGGACGATTTCATCGCATCCGAATAGTTGAAACCCTTCGCAGTCCCGGCCTTGCGTCCGATGATGCCATGCAGGTTCGGGCCCAGCCGATTGTCGCCCTCTTTCCACGAGTGGCAGGTTCTGCAATTGTTGTTGAACGCCTCGGGGCCGGCGTCCGCCGCAAAGGCGATCTCACCCAAAACGGGCGACAACGCAAACACCAAACCACTGATGAAAAAGCGCATGACGTATCTCCTCACGGCCGCGTCGCTGGCGTCGAACCAGTCATTTTTTCTGAACTCGGCCTCATCCCCGAACGCAATGAACCGGGTGCTGTTCCACAAGGCCGACACCCGCAGCCGCCGTGGATTTGGATGCGCTCGCCGCCTCCTCATTCCCAACACGCGATGACGACGAAAATCGTCTAGATAACACGCTGTGATAGCTAGATATTTTTTAATCCTGTGGAGCCGTGCCACATCGCCGCGCGCGTGGCTTTCGCGATTCAATTCTGCTAGGGTATAGCTAACGTTTTCGACGGCAGACAGCGTATCGCGCCCGCCGATTTTTTGACCCCGGAAAGAGCTGACTTTGACCGACAATTCCGACGACGACACCCCGGCTGGCCGCGAGCCGAGCGACATTCGCCCTGTCTCGATCTCGGACGAGATGAAGAAGTCCTATCTCGACTACGCGATGAGCGTCATTATCTCGCGCGCGCTGCCCGACGTGCGCGATGGCCTGAAGCCCGTGCATCGCCGCATCCTGTTCGCGATGAACGAGCTCGGGCTCGACTGGAACAAGAAGTACGTGAAGTCGGCACGCATCGTCGGCGAGGTGATGGGCAAGTACCACCCGCACGGCAACCTCGCGATCTATGATGCCCTCGTCCGCCTCGCGCAGGATTTTTCAATGCGCGTTCCGCTCGTCGACGGCCAAGGCAACTTCGGCTCGATCGACGGAGACCCTCCGGCAGCCGAGCGCTATACGGAATCGCGTCTTGCAAAAGTCGCGAGCTTCCTGCTCGACGATCTCGACAACGACACCGTCGATTTTCGCGATAACTACGACGGCACGATTCAGGAACCGTCCGTTCTTCCCGCGAAGTTCCCGAACCTGCTCGTCAACGGCGCGGGCGGCATCGCAGTGGGCATGGCGACGAACATCCCGCCACACAACCTCGGCGAAGTCATCGACGCCTGCATCGCTGACCTGAACAATCCCGAAATTGGCATCGACGAACTGTCGCAGATCATTCAGGGACCCGATTTTCCGACCGCAGGCATCATCCTCGGTCGTGGCGGTATCCTCAACGCCTACCACAAGGGTCGCGGCTCGATCATCATGCGCGCCCGCGTCAAGGTGGAGAAC
>CAYYDL010000782.1:0-2172 GCA_964470545.1 uncultured Hyphomicrobium sp.
CAATCTGGTCCTGCTTGTCGCCCTCGGCGTAGACGAACAGATCGTCCTTCTGCGGTCGCTCATCCTTGGCTGGATTTTCTTCGTCGGCAGCCGCCGCATACGCCAGGGGCGCACCCAACATCGCGAGCGTGACGGTCTGAAGGAATCTTCTCCGATCATCGCAAGCCAACGTCAACCTCCCCTTTAAGTAGTTTTGTCGAACACTCTGAACCTCTTTGCGACCGCGCGTCAACGAGTTGGACAAGTTTTTGGGAGATCACGCACGGGAAAACGCAGAAAAATTCCTTCGGCCAAATGCGTTGCGAAAAGACGATGAGCGTTCGCGCGATCTTTTCAATCGTGAGATCAATGCAAGTATTTCTAGGCAGCTTGGGGTTGATTGCGGAAGCCGTCGAACTTGCTTAGGCTGCAGGAAACGAAAATCCGGGGAGGCCGTCGATGAAGATGATCCTCGCGCTGGCATTCGGGATGGCGTTCATTCCCGACGCTTTCGCGGTCGAGTTCCAACCCTTCCCAGGGGCGGTGCTGAACGAGCAATTGACCAAAGAGGTGGCTGCTGAATTGGCGCAGGCGAGGCCAACGGCGCGCTACCTTTACGGCGAGCCGAAAATCTACACGACCTCGGCATCCTTTGATGACGTGTTGAGCTTCTACAAGCGGTTGGGTGCGCGGGAATTCACGGTGCCGACGCCATGGACGACAGGACCGCATGAAGAGACGATCCCAGCGAAGATCATCGACGGCGCTCCGCCCGATGGCATGAAATTCAACAAGGCTATTCTCGTCCTCGACGACGCGCCGGAACCGTTCAAGAGTAATTGCTGGGTCGAGATTTCCCATCCGGTCGCCGGCCGGCTGGTCGGCAGAAAGATCGGCGATATCGAGCAGCTTACCAGCATCACCTATGTCAACAAGCAGCGTCCTCGATAGGTATCGCACGTCGCCGCGCAGATGCAGTTTTGACCTCGCCGATCGAAGGAGGGGCCGGAGCATATTTCGCGATCGCATCGCGGATGGCTTGTGATAGCATCGATCCCAAGTTCACACGGGCTTGCGCCGAGCAGGATCGCGAACCGCCCTCCTGCGGCGCTCTGTCGTCGCAACCGCGGCACCTCCAGCCCTGATCCGATCGAGCGCCGCAATCGCCGCTACCCATTGCGCGAACATTCGACTTTCCCGAACTGCAGAAGGAAGGAAGGATATGACCGCGATCACGATCAAGGACGGCACGCAGCTCTACTACAAGGATTGGGGAACGGGACGGCCGGTGGTCTTCAGCCATGGCTGGCCGCTCTCCGCAGACGCATGGGAGGACCAGATGATGTTCCTGGCGTCCCGCGGCTATCGTTGCATCGCTCATGATCGTCGCGGCCATGGCCGCTCGAGCCAGCCCTGGAACGGCAACGACATGGACACCTACGCCGACGATCTCGCCGCGCTCGTCCAGGCGCTCGACCTGAGGGACGCGCTCCATGTCGGCCACTCCACCGGCGGCGGTGAGGTCGCCCGCTATATCGGCCGCCACGGCACGAAACGGGTGGCCAAGGCGGTGCTGATCAGTGCCGTGCCGCCGCTGATGCTGAAGACCAAGGACAATCCGGGCGGCCTGCCGATCGAAGCCTTCGACCAGATCCGCGCCAGCGTCCTCGCCGACCGAGCGCAATTCCTCAAGGATCTGAGCGCGCCCTTCTATGGCGCCAACCGCCCGAACGCCAAGGTCTCGCAGGGCTTGCACGATTCCTTCTGGCGCCTCGGCATGCAGGCCGGCCTCAACGCGGTCTATGACTGCGTCAAGGCGTTCTCCGAGACCGACCAGACGGAAGATCTCAAGAAGTTCGACGTGCCGACGCTCGTCATCCAGGGCGACGACGACCAGATCGTGCCGTTCGCCAATGCCGGTCAGCTCCAGGCCAAGCTGATCAAGGGCGCCAGGCTCAAGGTCTATCCGGGCGCACCGCATGGTTTGACTGCCACGCACAAGGACCAGGTCAACGCCGACCTCCTGTCGTTCATAAAGAGCTGAGATTCGAACGGGCCGGAGCAGGCTCCTTCGCCCCGTGCCTCTCTCCGTCGCGACGAGGAGGGTGGGGGAGCATGGTGCCTGATTGACAAGGAAAGGAGGGGCGGTCGCGCGCCGCGCCGGCGGCTACAGGCCGAGATAGAATTTGCGGA
>CAYYDL010000783.1:0-19134 GCA_964470545.1 uncultured Hyphomicrobium sp.
ATAGGTAGTGAAATGAGCGAAGACAAAAAGACCAAGGAAAAGGCTGCCGGCAAAGAGCTGTTCCCGGTTCTTCCGCTCCGGGACATCGTCGTTTTTCCTTATATGGTCGTCCCTCTCTTCGTCGGGCGCGAAAAGTCGATCGCGGCGCTCGAAGAAGTCATGCGGGCCGACAAGCAGATCTTGCTTGCCGCGCAAAAGAACGCCAGCGACGATGATCCGGCTCCCGATGCGATCTACGAGATCGGCACACTCGCGTCGGTGCTGCAGCTTTTGAAACTTCCCGACGGGACGGTGAAAGTCCTGGTCGAAGGCAACGCGCGGGCAAGGATCACGCGCTACACGTCGAACGCCAATTACTTCGAAGCCGAGGTCGAGCGGGTCATTGAAGTCCCGGGCGCCAAGGACGAACTCGAGGCTCTCGCGCGCTCGGTCGTCACCCAGTTCGAGAGCTACGTAAAGCTCAACAAGAAGGTCTCACCAGAGGTTCTGAGCAACGTCGGCCAGATCGAGGATTACGCCAAGCTCGCGGACACCATCGCCTCGCATCTTGCCGTGAAGATTTCCGACAAGCAGGACGTGCTGGAAACCGCCAGCATTTCCGAGCGGCTTGAGCGCGTCTACACGCTGATGGAAAGCGAAATCTCGGTCCTGCAGGTTGAGCGCAAAATCCGTTCGCGCGTCAAGCGCCAGATGGAGAAGACGCAGCGCGAATACTATCTGAATGAGCAGATGAAGGCCATTCAGAAGGAACTCGGCGATTCTGACGAGCGCGACGACATCTCGGAGTTCGAGGAAAAGATCGAGAACACCAAGCTGTCGAAAGAAGCGAAGGACAAGGCGCTGGCTGAGCTGAAGAAGCTGAAGCAGATGTCGCCGATGTCTGCCGAAGCGACGGTCGTGCGCAACTATCTCGATTGGCTCTTGTCGATCCCGTGGGGGATCAAAGGCAAGGTCAAGAAAGATATCGCCGAAGCGCAGACGATCCTCGACCAGGAGCACTATGGCCTCGAGAAGGTCAAGGAACGTATCCTCGAGTATCTCGCCGTCCAGGCGCGCACCAACAAGCTGAAGGGTCCGATCCTGTGCCTCGTTGGGCCTCCGGGCGTCGGCAAGACGTCGCTCGGCAAGTCGATCGCCAACGCGACCGGCCGTGAGTTCGTGCGCATGTCCTTAGGCGGCGTCCGCGACGAAGCGGAAATCCGCGGCCACCGTCGGACCTACATCGGTTCGATGCCGGGCAAGGTCATCCAGTCCATGAAGAAGGCGAAGCGGACGAACCCGCTCTTCCTCTTGGACGAGATCGACAAGATGGGCCAGGACTTCCGCGGCGATCCCGCAGCAGCGCTGCTCGAGGTTTTGGATCCCGAGCAGAACGCGACGTTCAACGACCACTATCTGGAGGTCGACTATGACCTCTCGAACGTGATGTTCGTGACGACGGCGAACACGCTCAACATTCCGCCCGCCCTGATGGACCGCATGGAGATCATTCGCCTTGCGGGCTATACGGAGGACGAGAAGCTTGAGATCGCGAAGCGCCATTTGATCCCCGAGCAATATTCGGCTCACGGGCTCGAACAGGGCGAGTGGACGGTTGAAGACGGTGCTCTGAAGGAAGTCATTCGCCGCTATACGCGCGAAGCTGGCGTGCGTTCGCTCGAACGCGAAATCGCCCAGCTCGCACGCAAGGCCGTGAAGGAAATCCTGACGTCGTCGAAGACATCGATCGTCGTCACCGCTGAGAACGTTCATGACTTCCTTGGTGTGCCGAAGTTCCGCTTCGGTGAAGCCGAACTCGAGGATCAGGTCGGTATCGTCACCGGCTTGGCCTGGACGGAAGTCGGCGGTGAGCTGCTGACGATCGAGGGCGTCATGATGCCGGGCAAAGGCAGGATGACCGTGACGGGCAACCTGCGCGATGTGATGAAGGAATCGATCCAGGCCGCGAACGCCTACGTGCGTTCGCACTCGGTCGACTTCGGCATTCATCCTTCGCTGTTCGAGAAGCGCGACATCCACGTTCACGTGCCGGAAGGCGCAACGCCGAAGGATGGTCCATCCGCTGGCATCGCCATGACAACGGCGATCATCTCGGTGTTGACGGGCATTCCTGTCCGCAAGGATGTGGCGATGACGGGTGAGATCACGCTACGTGGCCGTGTGCTTCCTATCGGTGGCCTCAAGGAAAAGCTCCTTGCGGCTCTGCGCGGCGGCATCAAGACCGTCATCATCCCGGAAGAGAACCGCAAGGATCTCGCCGAAATCCCGTCGGAAGTTCAGACCAAGATGGAAATCATTCCAGTCTCGCGCCTGGATGAAGTCCTAAAGGTCGCGCTCATTCGGGTGCCGGAACCGATCACTTGGGACGAAGCTGCAGAAGCGGAAGCCCTGGAGGCGAAAGACTCCGATAAAGGCGGTACGCGGATTACCGCACACTGATCCTTTTCAGGAAGATTAAATTTACGAAAAAGAATACCCCCGCGCGGTAACCGTGTGGGGGTATTTTGTTTTATAAAAATTGAGCATTTCGATGCGCTTTTGTCCGGAAATACGGGCGTTTTCCGCTTGACGGCCCCGGCGATTGGGCGCTTGTAGCCCCTCATGCGCGGCCCGCTTCTCCCCGAAATGGCCGCCTCGGGCTTCGAGCCCTAAACCGAAGCCTCACCTCCCACACTAAAGGAAAGAAGAGATGAGCAAGAAAGATTTGATTGATGCCGTCGCGCGGGATTGCGAGCTGACGAAGGAGAAGGCGAGTGGCGTGGTGGATGCAGTGCTCGCTCATATTCGAGCCGCGATGAAGGACGGTCACGAAGTGCGCATCCCCGATTTCGGCACGTTCAAGGTCGCGGCCCGCAAGGCGCGCGAAGGCCGTAATCCTGCGACCGGCAAGACCATCCAGATCCCGGCATCCCGCGTGCCGAAATTCACACCCGCCAAGGGTCTGAAGGATGCGTTGAACATCAACTAAGCTCGCATCGTGTTTCTTCACGCGCGCCGACCAGTTTGGCGCGCGTGTTTATTTTGACAGCCTTTTGCAGACGGACTAGCAAAGGCGCGTCGGGCGGTTAGCTCAGTGGTAGAGCGCCTCGTTTACACCGAGGATGTCGGGAGTTCGACCCTCTCACCGCCCACCATTATTGATTTGCGCCACATGGCTCGCTCCAACGAGCTGATCGCTGGCGCCAACTCATTGAATCATCTTTTCCTAGAACTGCCCTGAATACTGTCCGTTTTCTGCCAGCGAAGAAAGCACAACCATGCCCATCTCGATGTACGACGTCGCCATCCCGACCTTTCAAAAGCAACTCGCGGCGCTTGAGGCGATCCTGGACAAGGCTGCCGAGCAGGCGGCTGCTCAAAAGGTCGACTTTGCTGTGTACCTCGGCTCCCGCCTCTATCCCGATATGTTCAACCTGACGCGCCAAGTGCAGCTCGCAACCGATTTCGCTAAGGCGGCGCCGGCCCGTCTCGCGGGCCTCGAAATTCCGAGATTTCCGGATACCGAAACGACGTTGCCGGAACTGAAAGTGCGCATCTCGAAAATTCAGGCGCTGCTTGCTGCCTACAAGTCCGAACAGTTCGATGGGGCGGAATCTCGCGAGTTGACCCTCAAGGTCAGCGGCAACGAGGTGACGATGAGCGGCCGTGATTACCTGCTCCATGTGGCGTTCCCGAACTTTTACTTTCATTGCGCCACCGCCTACGACATCCTGCGGCACAACGGCATCGCGATCGGCAAACGCGATTTTGTTCCGCGGAGATAAGGCCTGCGGCGCTTCCGCCGGAAATCATTGGCTAAAGGCCGGAACTCTGGCTTGACGGCGGGGCGGCCTTCACGTATTCCGACCGTGTGACGGCGGGCGCTTCGGCGCCCGTCACTTTCTGGATTGCGGGAGTAGCTCAGTTGGTTAGAGCGCCGCCCTGTCACGGCGGAGGCCGCGGGTTCAAGTCCCGTCTCTCGCGCCATTTTTCATAACGGCATCTGATCCATTTTCGCCCTAGCGCTTCTGCGCAACTCGGTCCTCCCGACAACATGCGGGCTGCCGCATCTCAACGAGATTGACGGCGTCGACCTTTGGCTGCCGATCCATCGGCCGAAGCACCTGCTGACCTTCGCTGATCCATTGCGAAAACCGCCCCGCCCGAGTGACGTGCAGAGGTTCATAAGCCGGTCGTCGCTCGTGCTGCCGCAAGCGCATGACCTCGTCCTTTGGCCGATTATGGCATTGAAGCTTCCATGTCATGGACGTACGCTTTGGTGGCGCGGAAATGGTGTGGGGGGAGCTCGTGTCACGCAAGCATTGGGCACTTGTAATCGTCGCGTGCATTTTTGCGCTGACATGGTGGCAGGGCGCGCCCCTGCTTTCGTTTCTAAGAAATCACAGCGCTCCGCCGGGCCAGAAAACGCGATCTTCCGGTCCCGTGCCGGTAACCGTGACAACGGTAAAAAGAGGGGACTTTCCCGTCTATTTGCTCGGGCTTGGAACCGTGCAGCCCTATCGCACGGTAACGCTGCGTAGCCGTGTCGACGGCCAGATCACGAAGGTTCTGTTCAGACAAGGACAGATGGTGAAGCAGGGAGATCCGCTCATCGAAATCGATAAGCGGCCCTATCAGGCGGCCCTCGATCAGGTCAAAGCAAAAAAACAGCTCGATCAGGCGACGCTTACCAACGCGCAGAAAGATCTCGAGCGCTACCTCAACGCCGGATCGCTGGCCGTATCTCAACAGCAGATCGACACACAAAAGACCCTCGTCGCGGAGCAGCAGGCGCAGATCGCCGCGGACGATGCCGCGATCGAAAGCGCGCAGACGCAGCTCGATTACACGACGATCTCATCACCACTGACAGGGAAGATTGGATTTCGCACCGTTGATCCGGGCAACATCGTGCATGCAGCTGACCAGACGGGCATCGTCACGATTGTTCAGCTGCAGCCCATATCGATCGTTTTGACCGCACCGGAAGAACGAATACCCACGATCAATACAGCGCTCGCATCCGGCGTGGTGCCGGTCGATGCTTTCAGCTCGGACGGATTGAAGACGCTGGCGCATGGTCATCTTGCCTTCATCGACAATTCAGTATCGCAAGCGACCGGCACGATCGGCATGAAAGCCACGTTCCAAAACGCGGATCAGATTTTGTATCCCGGCCTATCGGTGGCGGCGCAGACGCTCATTGAAACGATCAAGAACGCGGTCCTCGTGCCGGAAGGGGTCGTTCAACACGGTCCCGACGGCTTATTTGCGTTCGTTGTCAACAACGATAGCACGGTCGCGGTGCAGCCCATCAAAGTCAGCCAGACTGGCGTCGGCGAAGCGGTGGTGAGCGAGGGACTTTCCGAAGGACAAAAGGTCGTCGTTGACGGTCAGTATCGTTTGGTTTCGGGCTCAAAAATCCAGGCAACCGAAATGACCGCGGGCGGAAACTGACATGGCGATCAGCATTTCGGAACCGTTTGTCCGTTTTCCGATTGCGACGTCACTTTTGATGGTCGGAATCGTCTTCGTCGGCATCATCGCCTATCCACTTCTGCCAGTATCACCCCTGCCGCAAGTGGACTTTCCCACCATTCAGGTGACCGCGACATTGCCGGGCGCTGATCCGAGCACAGTCGCCTCATCGATCGCGCAGCCCCTCGAAACGCAATTTGCGCAGATCCCCGGCGTCACGCAAATGACGTCGTCGAGTTCATTGAATAGAGCTTCGATTACCATTCAATTCGAACTCGATCGCGATATCGATGCTGCCGCGAACGACGTGCAATCGGCAATCAACGCGGCCGAAGGGCAGCTTCCGAAGAACCTGCCGAATCCGCCAAGCTACCGCAAAGTCAATCCGGCGGATTCCCCGATCCTCCTTCTCGGCGCCACATCTGACACGCTGCCGCTCACTGAGGTGGACGATAATGTTGAATCGAAGCTCGCCCAGAAAATCAGTCAGATCACGGGCGTGGCACAGGTTTCGATCGGGGGCCAGCAGAAGCCTGCCATTCGTGTCCAGCTCGATCCCGCGAAGCTCGTCGCGAAGGGATTGTCGATGGAGGATGTTCGGGCCGCGCTTGCCGTGCAAACGGTGAACACCGCAAAGGGCTCGATCAATGGAGACAAACGCGCATACACGATTTACGCGAATGACCAATTGCCGAACTCGAAGGATTGGAACGACGCCGTCATCACCTATCGCAATGGAATGGCGCTCCGCGTCAGCGACGTCGGCAGGGCGATAACCGGACCGGAGGACACGCGCCAAGCTGCGTGGGCAGATGGCAAGCGGGGCGTTTTCCTTGTCATCTTCAAGCAGCCTGGCGCCAACGTTATCGAAACCGTTGATCGGATCATGGCGGCTCTGCCGAAGCTCACGCTGGCAATGCCGCCCGCAATCGATGTTTCGGTTTTGAGTGATCGGACGCAGACCATACGCGCCTCGGTGCATGACGTGCAGTTCACGCTTTTGCTGACGATCGCGCTGGTCGTCATGGTAATTTTCATTTTCTTACGCAATTTCTGGGCGACCGTAATTCCCAGCGTCACGGTTCCGTTGGCTCTCCTCGGCACGTGCGCAGCCATGTGGCTCGCCGGATATAGTCTCGACAATCTCTCACTGATGGCTCTGACGATCTCGGTCGGCTTCGTTGTCGACGACGCCATCGTCATGCTCGAAAATATCACGCGCTACATCGAAGAGGGCGACAGCCCGATGGAAGCCGCTATCAAGGGCTCGCGCGAGATTGGCTTTACGATTCTGTCCATCAGCGTATCGCTGGTCGCCGTTCTTATTCCCCTCCTGCTGATGGGAGGGATCGTCGGGCGATTATTCCGCGAATTCTCCGTCACTCTCTCGATGACGATTTTCATATCGGCGTTTGTGTCTCTGACGCTGACACCGATGATGGCGTCCCGCTTTCTCAAAGACGCCAAGGACCAGAAGCACGGTCGCCTCTACAGGATCAGCGAAAAGGCATTCGATGCGCTTTTGAAAGGCTATGAGCGCGGCCTTGACCTCGTTTTACGGCACCGGTTTGTGACGCTGCTTGTATTTTTTGCGACCTTCGCGCTCTCAATCTACCTTTTTGTTTTGATCCCGAAAGGCTTCTTCCCGCAGCAGGACACGGGCCTGATAACGGGGCAATCGGAAGCCGCACAAGACATCTCTTTCGCTGACATGTTGCGGCACCAGCAGATTCTCGGCGACATCGTCCGCAAAGATCCAGACGTTGCACATGTTGCGATGTCCATTGGCGGTGGCAGCGCTCTCAATTCCGGGCGCATGTACGTTACGCTCAAGCCGAGCGAAGAACGTCACGCGACAGCGGATCAAATTATAGCGCGCCTCCAGGGGCAGCTCTCGAAAGTTCAAGGTGCGAAACTATTTCTTCAGGCGGCGCAGGATCTGAACATCGGCGGACGCTCGTCGAAAACCCAATATCAGTTCACATTGCAAAGCGCGGACATGAACGAACTGAACACCTGGGCGCCAAAGCTTCTCGAGAAGATGAAATCGCTGCCGGAATTGCGCGATGTTGCATCTGATCAGCAGACCTCGGGCACGACCTTATCCATCACGGTGGATCGCAACCAGGCCGCGCGGTACGGAATTACACCGGATCTCATTGATGCGACGCTCTACGACGCGTTCGGGCAGCGGCAGATCGCGCAGTATTTCACGCAAGTCTCGACGTACGAAGTGATCATGGAAGTCCTTCCATCGCTGCAGGGCGACGTCGGCACGCTTCAAAAGCTTTACATTACATCTCCGCTCACTGGGGGGCAGGTGCCGCTGTCGGTCTTCGCGAGATGGACCACTGACAACGTGAAGCCTCTCTCGATCAGTCATCAGGGCCAGTTCCCGGCGATTACCCTGAGCTTCAATTTGGCCCAGGGCGTCGCCCTCGGGGAAGCCACCGCGGCCGTTCAACAGGCCGAAGCGGACATCGGCATGCCTGCAACGATCACCTCGACGTTCCAGGGCAACGCCCAGGCATTTCAGGATTCGCTATCGACTGTGCCGATGTTGATCGTCGCGGCGCTCATTGTCGTCTATCTCATTCTTGGAATTCTTTATGAAAGCTACATTCATCCGTTGACAATTCTGTCGACGCTGCCCTCTGCAGGTGTTGGAGCCCTGGCGACATTGATGCTGTTTGGTTTCGACTTCAGCCTGATCGCGCTTATCGGAATTATTCTGCTCATCGGCATCGTCAAAAAGAACGGCATCATGCTTGTCGATTTTGCGATCGCCGCCGAACGAGATCTACAAATGAGCCCGGTCGAAGCCATCCGCAGGGCATGCATTTTGCGCTTCCGACCCATTCTCATGACGACGATGGCGGCCCTTCTTGGTGGCGTACCGTTGATGCTTGGCACCGGAACAGGATCGGAGATCCGCCAACCGCTGGGCTACGCGATCGTAGGCGGTCTTCTCGTCAGTCAAATCCTGACGCTCTTCACCACGCCTGTGGTTTATCTCTATCTCGAAAGTTTCTCGCGCTGGCTCGCCAGGTCTTCGATTCTTCAGCCTGCCGGGCCGAGCACCACGACACAGCAGACAAGTTCGAACCACTGATAACCATTCTCCGGCGTCCGCGTTCCGCTCGGGTAGCCTGACAAGGCTTTGCCCGCCGAACATAATCGGCGGGCGGCCGTGAGAGACCAACGGTTCTCAAGCGATTTCGCGAATTACGCCGTGATGCATGTCCTCGAGCAGGGCTCGCACGTTCTCCTTTGTGAGGGGAACGGGGTTCGTGCCGGCCGTCGGATCGTCGACGGCGAGTGCCGCAATCTCATCGAACCGCTTCGGCTCAACACCGAGATCGGCGATCGTTGGGGGAATGCCGAGGTCGGCACGAAGTGCGAGAGACCAGTCACGGATCGCGCTCACCGCCGCGTTGGGCGTCGAACTGCCTTTCAATCCGAGATAGGAAGCCAGCAGCTGCATCTTTTCACCGATCGCCGGCGCGTTGAATGCCAGCACATACGGCATGACGACGGCGTTGGTCAGGCCGTGATGGGTGCCATAGATTGCACCGATCGGATGGCTTACGGAGTGGATCGCGCCCAGCCCTTTCTGGAAGGCTGTTGCTGCCATGGCGGCTGCCGCCATCATTTGCCCTCGCGCATCGATGTTCGTGCCGTCACGGAATGCCGGAACCAGCCAGTCGCGGATCAGGCGCACACTTTCGATGGCGATGGCATCCGCCATGGGGTGATAGCTCGGCGCGCAATAGGCCTCTATTGCATGGGAAAGTGCATCCATGCCGGTTCCCGCGGTGAGTGAAGGCGGCAAACCGATCGTGAGTTCCGGATCGGCGATTGCAATTCTCGGCATCATCTCCGGATGAAAGATGATCTTCTTCACGTGCGTTTCGGCATTCGTGATGACCGTCGCCCGTCCGACCTCGGAGCCCGTGCCAGAGGTGGTCGGTACTGCGATTACCGGAGCGATCCCGCCTATCGAGGCACGGCGCCAGTTGTCACCCACGTCTTCGAAGTCCCAAACTGGACGCGTCTGGCCAACCATGAAGGCCACTGTTTTACCCACGTCGAGGGCACTACCGCCTCCAAAAGCGATGACGCCATCATGATTCCCGGAACGATACGCTGCAATTCCATCGTTGACATTCGTCGATGTCGGATTGCCCTGTATCTTATCGAAGACGTTGACCCCGAGCCCGGCCTCGCGCAGCTGCGTGACGGCGGAGGAAACCATCGGCAGGCTCGAAAGGCCGGGGTCGGTGACCAAAAGCGGCCGCGCGATTCCTGTATCGCGGCACGCCTGTGACAGCTCGGCTATTCGTCCTGCGCCGAACCATACTTTCGTCGGGTAACTCCAATTCGACTTCTGAGGGGTCATGCCTCGCTCCTTGCCGGCTGTTGGTGTTCTTGTTCGCGCGCGTGCGCAACGGATGCCTTGATGGCATCGGCGATCTCCATGATGGCGGTGCGGGCTTCCTGCACGCCTCCGGACATCGCGGTAAAAGCGTGAGGTAGGCTTGGGAAAATGAGCCTCGAAAGCGGAACACCGTCCGCCTCGAGGCGTTGCCCGAATGCTTCACCTTCCGCAAACAGAAGATCGTATCCCGCTTGCGCCAGGATCGTTGGCGGAAGGCCCTTGAGCGTACTGGCGCGGGCGACCGAACACCTCGGGTCTTCAGCGTCGCGCTCGTCGCGCATATATTGATCGCAATACCAGATCATGTCGTCGCGCGTCAGCGGATAGCAATGATCGAAAGGGGTCGTCGGCATCGAACGCCGGTCCATTTCTAAAACGGGATAGATGAGCAGCTGAGCGCAGGGGAGAGCTTCTTGCGCATCGCGCAAACAGAGCGAGACGGCAGCGGCGAGATACCCGCCCGCGGAATCGCCTCCGATGGAGACGAGATCCGGATTGGCTCCAAGATATTGTGCGGAAGCTTTTGCCCACCGGAATGCTGCCAAGGCATCGTCGACCGCTGCAGGAAAACGATGCTCTGGCGCCAGCCGATAAGAAGCCGATAGCACGAGGAAACCGGACCTTTCCGCAATCAGGCTGCAAGCGGTGTGGCAGGAATCGAGACTTCCGAGAACGCAACCGCCGAAATGAAAATAGACCAGCAGCGGATTATCCGAGCTTGGCGATGCTTTCGGTCTGTAGAGGCGCGCCGCCAAGGCTCCGGCAGGTCCCGGTATCGTGAGCTCCGTGCAAGTGACGTCACGAGAAGGAGATCCCTCGAGCAGCTCTAACGACAACAGCCGTCGCTGGCGTCGCGTGGCCGGGCCGCCATCCCTTGCGCCGGCAAATCTCCTGATCAACTTCGCATGAACAAGCGTTCGAGCGTTCACCGGCGGATTTTGCAATCCGAGGGAAGAAGAATTCGCAAAAACTGAGAGTGCAGGCAGCGCCAGCTGAAAAAGCCTACGAAACAATTTCCAGCTTCCCTTGCTCCAACCATCAGACCGTTCGGAACGCAACTGGGACGCGACTGTGTCTGACGACATCAGCGACCCCATACGGAAGACCATGGTTGCCTTGAGGAGTATTGCGGTACGTTATCCGAAAAGCGCTTTGCCACGATGATCATCGCGATGCCCAAGTATTCCCTCTTGCGGTGCCCATTCTGCGGGCAGGCGGTATATTGTCAATATATCAATGAAAGGAAAGGCGACAAATTATGAGCATACGGCGTTGATTTCCTCGCGCGCGAATGCGCGGATATTTTCGCTAGTGGAGCGACAAAAAATATTGACAATATATTTGATGGGCGCATTACTGGCTCAAACGTCGTGAGCCCTGCCATCTCAGAGGACCAGCGTGCCGAAGAAGAGGGAACCGTTTCGACTGCCCCAAGCCGAGGGCGAGCGGGAAACCCAAGCGACACAGGCGTATCACGCTGTGCGCGCCATGATCCTTCGCTGCGAGCTTCCGCCCGGTTCTGCAATAAATGATCGCCAATTGATCGAGCGGTTGGGTTTCGGTCGTACGCCGCTTCGCGAAGCATTGCTTCGGCTTGCTGGAGAAAGACTCGTAATCTTCCAGCGCAATCAGGTGATCGAGGTCGCGCCGGTCTCGTTATCGGAAATCAACGAGCTCTACACACTGCGTCTTCAGTTGGAGCGGCTTGCATGGAGGCTTTGGCTCGAACGGGCATCGCCAAAGCAGATCGCGAAGCTCTCGAATACGTTTCAGTCCGTGCCTGCATTGACGCGCGATGGGGACGTCGAAGGTCTGCTGCACCTCGATTTCGAATTTCATTCGCAAGTCTATCAGGAGTGCGCCAACCCCTTTCTCACGCAGGCACTCTACAATCTCTCGGGTGTCACCTACAGACTCTGGTTCATGACCAACACCAATGATGTCAAGCAACAGGCCGCTACGGCGCGATCGCACGCGCCCATCATCGAAGCGGTGCGCAAGCGTGACGCTCGCACACTCGATGCCGAGATCGCGCGGCACATCTCCGAAGCTTATGATGTGATCATGGAGAGGTTTCGGGTCAACACGGTTAGCCGCATAGGTGAGATTCCTATTCAATTGTTGAAGAAGGAGGAGAGAAATGGCGTGCGTGACGCGTAAATGGAAGCAACTGCTGTCTGGGGCGGTATTCGGTCTTACCGCGCTCAGTTCGAGTGCGGCGATGGCCGGCGGCCAGCTTACGATGTTGGTCTGGGAGGGCTATGCGGACAAAAGCTTCGTTGCGCCATTCGAACAAGAATCCGGCTGCAAGGTGAATGCGGTCTATGTCGGATCCAATGATGAGATCGTCGCGAAGGTCATGAGTGGAGGCGGAACCGCCGATCTGATCTCGCCGTCCAATGACACGACGATGCGGTTGATCAACGCCGACGCGGTATCGCCCGTTGATACGAGCAAAGTCCCGAACATGGCAGACTTCCTGCCTCAGTTTCACAGTCCGAAATGGCTGACCAAAGACGGCAAAGTCTACGGCGTGTCCTACGGATGGGGCGTCATTCGCATCATTGCAGATCCTGCGGCGGTCCCTGCTTCCACGGACACGCTCGGATTTTTGTGGGATCCGAAATACGCGGGCAAGCTGTCTGTTTGGGACGATATCGAAACGATCTACATGACGTCGCGCTATCTTGGCTTCAAGAATACGTATGACCTCTCCGATGAGCAGCTCGAGCAGATCAAGGCGAAGCTCATTCAGATGAAGCCAAACATCCGCAAGTATTGGTTCACAACCGGCGAGATGGGCACGCTTATGGCGAGCGGCGAAGTGATTGGCGGAACGGCGTGGGAATCCACGCTTGTTCAACTTCGCAACTCCGGCAAGAAAGTCCTCGACATCAAACCGAAGGAAGGCCGCGGAGCTTGGAGCGATTCATGGATGATCGTGAAAGGTGCGGAGACGAACGCATGCGTCTATCCATGGCTCAACTACGTATCATCGGCCAAAGCGCAGGCGCTGGCGCATAAGGTGACCGGCTTTGGATACCCGAACGTCAAGATGGTCGATAACCTCGATGAAAAAACCAAAGCGTCCTATTCCGAACTCGGAATGGCTGATCCTTCGACGCTCACCAATGTCGATTGGTGGCAGCCGGTCAAGCGTCGCGCCAAATATCTCGAGATATGGAACCAGGTAAAGGCGGCATCGAACTGATCTGCACGTCCTTATACGCCTTTGGCAGACGTCGCGCTCCGCTCGGCGCGGCCCTGGAATTATCGATAACCCGACGGAATGGCACTTACGATGACGACAGGAATTGAACTCAAGAACCTTCGCAAAATGTATGAGAGTCATGGCCATGCCGCGTGGGCGGTCGATGGCGTGGACATGACGATCGGCGCAGGCAAGTTCGTGACGCTACTTGGGCCATCGGGGTGCGGAAAGACCACCACTTTGCGCATGATTGCCGGATTGGAAATTCCGACGTCGGGACAAATCTTTCGGGACGGGATGGACATTACCGACCAGCCCGTCACCGACCGTGACATGCGCATGGTCTTCCAGGATTTTGCACTCTTTCCGAACATGACAGTGGAAGAGAATGTCGCATTCGGGCTGCGTGTGCGACGCATGAAGGGAAGCATTTCCGAGAGCGAAATCCGAAAGCGGGTCGCACAATTCTTGGATCTGGTCCACCTGGCTGATCACGGACAGAAGAAGCCGCATCAACTTTCGGGAGGTCAGAAGCAGCGTGTCTCGCTCGCCCGCGCCTTGGTCACCGACCCGAAGGTCGTCCTCTTCGATGAGCCTCTCGGCTCATTGGACGCGAACTTGCGCAAGATCATGCAGATCGAGTTGATCCGGCTGCACCGCGAGCTCGGAAAAACATTCATCTACGTCACGCACGACCAGGACGAGGCGATGGCCATGAGTGACGCTATCGCTGTGATGTCGGGCGGCAAGGTCGTGCAGTTCGGCGCGCCGCGCGAAATATACGACCGTCCCGTCAATCGCTACGTCGCATCGTTCATAGGTCATGCGCACATCGTGGATGCGGAAGTCGATGGCCGTGAAAGCGATGGCCTCACGCTGCGCCTGCGAAACGGCGAGCGTGTCGCTCTCCCGCATCAAAACACGAGCGCTGGAGTAGGCAGCCCCGTGGGCCTGATGCTTCGCGCCGAGGATTTGACATTCGTCGACCAAGCGCCCGGAGCGATCGGCGGAAGAATAGCCGACAGCCTCTATAGGGGGGAATATATCGAATACGTCGTCGAACTGCACGAAGGCGCCGGTGTGGTTCATGTTCATTCGCGCACGGACATGCCCCTCGTCAGACACGGCGCGTCCGTCGCTCTCAAAGTGAATCCCGCAAAAGCGCACGTGCTGGTGCATTGAGATGACCGATATGACTTCTTCCGCGTATGTGGCCGGTCGGGGCCAGGCTGGTGCACGCAGCGCTCGCCGCCTGGAGCGTCGTCGCCTGCTTTTCTGGCTGTTGCCGCCGGTTGCATGGTTCACGGTCTTCATGCTGATCCCGTATGGCATGCTGCTGTACACCAGCCTGGGACATGTCGACGACATGCGCTTTATTCCGGGCTTGTCGATCGACAACTTCATCCGGGTCTTCACGGTCGATCCGTACCTTGGCGTCATCATCAAATCGGCGCGGATCGGCGTGATGACTGCCATATTGTCGGCGATCGTCGCCTATCCGCTCGCATTTTATATTGCTTTCCACGTGCGATCGGCTCGGGCCAAATTTCTTCTTTATCTGCTGGTGATCGTGCCTTGGTGGGCGAGTTATCTGGTCAAAGCCTACGCCTGGAAAACAATTCTTGGATCCGGCGGCATCCTGAACGCTACGTTGCAAGGGATCGGCCTGACCGACGGACCAGTGCGTCTGTTCCTCTACAATGAATTCAGCGTGGTCCTCACGCTGACGTACATCTTCACGCCTTTTGCGGTGCTGTCGATCTATGCGCAACTCGAACGGATTCCGACGTCATTGATCGAAGCCGCCAGGAATCTTGGCGCCGATGGATGGACCATTTTTCGTCGCATCATTCTGCCGATCAGCGTTCCGGGCATCGTCGCCGGCGCCATCATCACGTTCTCTCTCGCCTTCGGCGATTTCGTTGCTCCCGTGCTCGTCGGCGGTCCGGATTCGGTGATGATCTCGAACGTCGTGATCAATCTCCTCGGCGTGGCATTTGACTGGCCGATGGCAGCCGCAATCGGCGTGGTCATCATCGCGCTCGGCCTGTTGCTCATTTCCGCATCAGGCTGGCTCGAAGAAAAAACCCAAACCAGGTTCTGAGAACGATCATGCGCGCCTTTGGCAATCCGCGACTCGTATTCACCATGGCCATGTCGGTGCTGGCGTTTCTCTATGCGCCGATTCTGGTGATGATGATCTTCTCCTTTAACGACAGCACCTACACCGGACTGCCGTTCAATGGATTTACCCTTCATTGGTATCGTGAGCTGTTTACCGATCAGCAGATGCTCTTTTCCATTTGGAACAGCATTTATGTTGCGGTCGGGGTCGTGATCATCAGCGCAACTTTCGGCGTCCCGGCAGCAATCGCTTTGGATCGGTTTGAATTTCCAGGCAAAGGCGTTTTTCGGCGCATCGTGATGCTGCCTATCGTCCTGCCGGGCATCATCACCGGCGTTGCGCTTCTCGGTTTCTATCTGACCATTCACTTCCACCTTTCCTTGCACACCATCATGCTCGGACAGGGAACCGGCCTCATGTGCGTCACCATCACGGAAGTCTTCGCTCGATTGCAGCAGTTGGGTCGGAGTCAGACGGAAGCGGCGGTCAACCTGGGCGCAAATGAGTGGGAGGTCTTCCGGCACGTGACATTGCCCGGCATTCGCTCCGCGCTCTTTGGTGCGATGCTTATCGTCTTCTCCGTTTCATTCGATGAAATCGCAGTGACGTTCCTTCTCACTGGGCGCGAAAATACGTTGCCGATGACGCTGTGGTCGCTGCTCCGACGGGAAGTGACACCCGAGGTCAACGCTGTAGCCTCGTTGGTGGTTGTGATGTCGATCATCCTGATCGTGTGCGGAATGTACGCATCACGCAGGCAAGAAACGAGCGCAGGGGAGAGTTGAAATGCAGTTGGAAGAAATACGGAAGATCATAGCCGACAGGGATGTCCGGACGGTCATCATCGCCGGCACCGACGCGGCGGGCGTGCTGCGCGGAAAACGATTGACCGTTCCGTACTTCTTTCACGCAGCCGAGGATGGAGTAAGTTTCGCATCCTTCATTCTCGGAACGACGACGATGGATGAGGTGCTTCCGGGGCTCTTCGACACCGGCATTCCTGATGTGAACGGCGTGCTTGATCTCTCGACGTTCCGTCTAGCGCCTTGGGAGCCGAACACGGCAATCGTTTTGATGGACTGGGTCACCGCGACAGGCGAGCCGCACCCGCTCTGTCCAAGATCGATGCTGAAAAAGAAGGTCGCCGAGGCTGCGGCGATGGGCTACCGCGAAAGTGCAAGCATCGAACTAGAATTCTATCTTCTGCCGGTCCCGATCTCGGAAATTCGTCTCGGTCGTTGGACAGCGATCGAACCTGGATCAAAAGATATTCACTGCTATTCCATCTTCGAAGGGCATTTCTGGGAGCCGGTGATCGGCAAGCTCAGAGACTGCTTCCCTGAGGAAATCGAGGGATGTCTTCCCGAATGGGGGCAGGGGCAGTTCGAAGTCAATCTTCATCATTCCGACGCGCTGAAGATGGCGGATACGTCGATCATGCTGAAGTTGGCCACCAAACAGCTCGCGGCTCAGGCCGGTGCTGCCGCAACGTTCATGGCCAAGTGGCGGGAGGATTTGTCGGGTAATTCCGGTCATATCCATCTGAGCTTGCGTGATGCTGCGACAAGCGATTCGGTTTTCTACGATTCCGAAAAACCCCTGAAGCTCAGCGACACGTTCCGGAATTTTGTTGCAGGCAATCTCGACGTTTTTGGCCCGTCGATGCTGTTCTACGCGCCGAACGTGAACTCATATAAACGCCTTCAATCGATGACATTCGCAGGGACGACGCGGAACTGGGCCGTTGACAATCGCACGACAGGCCTTCGAGCGATCAATCAATCGCCGAAAAAAACACGGCTTGAGATCCGCATGGGCGGAGCGGATTTGAATCCCTACTATGCGATGTCGATCGGCATCGGCGCCGGGCTGCGCGGCATCCGCCTCGGATTGACACCGCCACCCGCGGCAAGCGGCAACGCCTACGATGACGCTGTAGAAAAAGTGCCGCAGACCCTGGCTGCCGCCATCGCTCTCGCAAAGGACGACCAGGCAATCCGCGAAGTTCTGTCTCCTGAAGTCGTCGACAACGCGCTTCGCATCGCGAACTTCGAGCTTGGCGTGTTCCAGAGCACAGTCACCGATCTTGAGCGGCGCCGCTATATGGAAACCGTTTAAGACGACATCGGACATAAATCGAATGGAAATGGAATCACAGGCGTCGATCGCGCGGTCCTCTGAAACGCAATATTTCGACGTCATCATCGTAGGCGCCGGAATTTCCGGGATTGGCAGCGCCTATTCTCTGCAGCGAGAATGCACCGACAAGACTTACGTGATCCTGGAAGCGCAGGAAACGTTTGGCGGGACTTGGCACACGCATCGCTATCCGGGCATTCGTTCGGACAGCGATCTTTATACGTTCGGCTATAGTTTCCGGCCATGGACTGAAGCGCCCATTGCCACGGCAGAACGTATCATTGCCTACCTCAAGGGTGTCATCGACGAGAATGATCTTGCACGGCACATACGCTACGGGCACAAGATCATCGCTGCGAATTGGGACAGCTCCCGAAAACGCTGGCAGCTGATCGCGGAACGTACCGAGACTGGTGAAAGGCTGAACTTCGAAACGTCATTTCTTTGGATGTGCCAAGGCTATTACAGGCATGAGCAGGGATACACGCCCGAATGGCCCGGGATGGAAAACTTCAAGGGTACGATCGTTCACCCTCAGACGTGGCCAGCGGATCTCGATTATTCCGGGAAAAGGGTCCTCGTCATCGGATCCGGGGCGACGGCCGCTACGCTTGTTCCGGCCATCGCCGATGAGGCAGCACACGTCACCATGCTGCAAAGGTCTCCGACCTATTTCAATCCAGGAACGAACGCTGATCCTCTCGCCGATCAGTTGCGAGCACTCCAGATCGACGAACACTGGATCCATGCGATCGTCAGGAAGAAGCTCCTGACGGAACAAGCCGAGCGAATCCGTCGCGCAAAAGATGAGCCGGAAATTGTTGCCCGCGAAATGATCGAGGCAGTGAAAACGCATCTGGGCTCCGAAACGGACGTCGCGAAACATTTTACCCCGCGCTATCGCCCTTGGCAGCAGCGCGTGGCTTTCATTCCGGATGGCGACTTCTTCGAACCTTTCCGCAAGGGGAAAGCCTCTGTCATTACCGACGAGATTGAACGATTTACGCCGGAAGGGGTCGAGCTGAAGTCCGGTCAGATCCTCGAAGCGGATATCGTTGTCACCGCGACCGGTTTCAGACTTTGCGTGTTGGGGGACATCAAGTTTTCGATCGACGGCACACCGCTCCATCTATCGGACACGGTGACGTATCACGGAATGATGTTTACGGGCGTTCCCAACTTGGTCTGGGTTTTCGGATACTTCCGCTCAAGCTGGACGTTGCGCGTGGAGTTGATTTCCGAGTTCGTCTGCCGACTGCTCAATCATATGAGTGCGATCGGCAAAACCATGGTGACCGTGCAACTCCGGCCGGAGGATATGAGTGAGCCGCAGCTGCCGTGGATCGACGAGGAGAATTTCAATCCGGGCTACTTGATGCGAGATATGCATCTGATGCCGAAGCGGCTGAATAAGCCCGAATGGCAACACACCCAGGACTATTTTTCGGAGCGTGTACGGATTCCGGCGATCCGTCTCGATGATCCCATCTTTGTATATTCTTGAGCAGCCTCTGATCGGCTGACGCACGGAGAGGGGCAGTCGCGTCTGCAGCGCAGAGGACGCCAAAAGTGCTCGCTCGGTTAGGCTCAGCCGTCGTCCGCTAACCGTCAGGACAAGGCGCGAACGATTTTTCAATGACGATGTTCTAGATTTTCATACGCAGCGGGCGAGGCGACCACCGCCTCGCCGCCCGGCGCTGGCTATGCAGCGGGGAGCAGTCAACCAGCACCGTACCGAGGCCGGCACATGTGTCGGTCTCGGGT
>CAYYDL010000784.1:0-15557 GCA_964470545.1 uncultured Hyphomicrobium sp.
ATGCCGCGGCTGCTGCCGCCACAGGCAGCGGAAAGCCCGCAACTGTCTACGAACTCGGAGGACCCGAAGTTTCGAGCTTCAAGGATCTTCTCAAAGCGACACTGGAATACACGGATCGCAAGCGACTCTTGCTGCCAATCCCGTTCTCATTGGCAAAGCTCTTAGCTGTGCTCACGTGGCCGCTCCCGAATGCCTTGCGACCGATGACGGTCGATCAGGTCCGGTTGCTTCAACATGATAATGTCGTTTCCGAAGCTGCAAAGCGTGACGGACGAACGATCAACGCGCTCGATGTTTCACGGCCGGCTTCAATAGATTCGGTCGTTCCCGCGTATCTCGAGCGGTTCAAACCGCGGGGGCAATATGCACATTACCATTCCTGACGCGCAAATCTTCCCAGGCGACCAAAATTTTGAGCGGCCCGCTCCCAGGGCAGATCGAAGGGTGAAGTTCGACAGAAGAACGTGTGCCGAGTCCGGTCGCTTAGTGCAGCGGAGCGATCGATAACTCGTCTTCCTGGGCATGACCGATCGCAGCCTGCAGCGTGTCAGTCAGAGCGATCGGCGTGCCGTCGGCAGCGTGCAGCGAGAACAGCGGAATGCCTTTCGGCAGACCTTCGATCTGCGGAAACATCTCCAAAGCCTCGTCCGACGTCAGTGTCTTGATGTAAGCGACCTCGCCGCCGCCGAGCCGTGCAAGCTCCAACTCACTCATCACGGGCGCTACGACATCGCCGGCTTCACTGGCTTTTACGGTGCTCTTAGTGTTCATGACGCTCTTCCTCCTTGTGTCGAGGCCGGGCTCTCATCGCAGGTCCCGGAAGCGCTGGTTTTAGAAGGCTTCCCGATCTGCTCGTCTGCTCCGATCCACCGACGATTCGGTCGCCGGCGCTGTGACGCGAAAGACTCAGCTCAGATCCGGCTTTTGCCCGGCCTGGCCGTTCCGATGTCGATACGTCGCACGAGGCGCTCCGGTTCAAGCCGCTGCAAGTCGATAGACAGAAGGCCGTTGGCGAGTTCCGCGTTTCTGACCTCAATTCCGTCCGCGAGGACGAATGTTCGTGAAAACTGCCGAGACGCGATGCCCCGATAAAGATAATCACGAGTCTTGTCGTCCTGCTGCTTGCCCCGAACCGTCAACTGCTTGTCTTCGAGCGTGATCTCGAGTTCGTCACGTGCAAATCCGGCTACAGCGAGGGTGATGCGAAGGAGTTCGCCTGAATCGCCGTCCCTGGCAATTCTTTCGATGTTATATGGCGGATACCCGTCCCCACCCTTTGTTGCACGATCAACCAATCGCTCAATTTCCTCGAATCCGAGGAGGAGGGGGTTCGAAAGCGCCGTTACACGCGTCATATTCGGCAGGTCCTTTAGCAAGCGACCAACTTCTGGGGCGCCTTCCGGCCACCCGCCTCGCCGTCACAGTCGACCGGCGATCTGAACAACATATGGGAACCGGGGACACGTCTTCAAGCGGCGTCCGGCGCGCCGGTGGCGCAGGTGCATCAAGGGCCAAAAAAAGCGCAAACGGCACACCGGACTGCCTTAGTGATGCCTGCCTCGGCCTCGAAGAGGCTCGTCCTTTCAAGCTTCGTTGCCGCGTGGAGACATCATGAAGCCGGGACCTCTTCTCTTCGTTCTGATCATTGCCGCTTGTTTATTGCCTCAGGCCGAACTCGCTGCCGATCCTGCCAAACCGACCACTGCCGATTCCGGGTCGGTGCTCGGAGATCCGGACGGCCCGTTGACGCCTGAGGAAAAAGCGGAGAAGGACGCCCGGCAAGCCTGCAAGGTCGACCTCTGCCGTGCGTTCCGGACACAGGATACCTCGGGCGGCGATATCGCTTGTCATGTCATCAAGAGCTGGCGGAAAGAACAGCTCGTCAAGCTCGTCGCAAAACTCAAGGTGACGTGGCCGTATGACGGCGCGCACTGTTTCACGGACCTGAGCGTCAGGCGTAGCGATCTGGTGAAGGCCATGACTGAACCCAAGGCCGACATCGATTTCGTCAAGCACACCGTCAAGTGCTCCATCGCGAGCGAGAAGAAGGGCTCGACCGATTTTTCATTCGAGCTAGCGCCCAGGGTTACGTTCGAAAACGGAAAGGCGGTCAAGGCGAAGGCCAACTGGGGGAAGATCGAGGCGCCAACGCTGATCAAGAGCGCACTTTGGGCGGCAACGGCCGCTGACAATACCGTGAATATTTTGTCGGGCACCATTGTCGAAGAAGTGAATACCTTCATCTCGAAGCGGTGCGATGAAGTGAAAGATCAATGGGCTGCAAAGCCATGAAGCCGAAACAAATCCCTTCCCGCGCGCAAAACGTTATATTGTTATTAGGCGCGCTTATGAGTGGTTATTGTAAATACGATTGGCCCTGATTATTTGCTGGCTATAGGTAAGCTCCCGTTGTGAAGCGTGGACTAACCACTCTTGGAGGAAAACCATGAAGACGTGGTCGAAGCCCGAAGTTCGCGAGCAGGAAGTTGGTCTCGAAGTGACCAGCTACCTCCCGGCTGAGGTCGACCTCATCTGAACCAGATGATGTCGACTTACGGGTCGAACTGGAGCGGCGGTCGTTCATTCGTCCGCCGCTTTTTATTGCGCTGCAATCAGCCAGCGTTATTCATCGCCTCGCGTTTTTCCTCGAGTTCCAGCCAAAGCGTTTCGGCTGCTTCAAGTTGTTTTTGAGCATCCGACAGGCGTGCGCTCGCTTTGTCGAATGTGGCGCGGTCGCGGGCGTAAAGGCCGGGATCAGCGAGTTTCGCCCCAAGCTCCATTATTTCCGCTTCAAGTTTGGCGATGTCGCCCGGAAGGGTCGAAAGCGCGTGCTTCTCCTTGAATGACAACTTCTGTTTTGTGGGAGGTGCTGCGGCTGGCCGCATTTCTGCTGCGGACTTCGGCGCCGACGCTATGGCGCGCCCCTGATTCTTGCCGAGATTCTCGCCTTTGCGTTGGACAAGCATGTCGGAATAACCACCGGCATATTCGGTCCAATGTCCGTTGCCAGTCGGTGCCAATACGCTCGTCACTATTCGGTCGAGAAAATCGCGGTCGTGACTGACGAGCAAAAGTGTGCCCGCATAATCCGACAAAAGCTCTTGCAGGAGATCGAGGGTTTCGAGGTCGAGATCATTGGTCGGTTCGTCGAGGACAAGCACGTTCGATGGTTTTGCAAGTGCGCGTGCTAGCATCAGTCGCGCGCGCTCGCCGCCGGAGAGCACGCGGATCGGCGAAAGACGTTGCTCGGGAAGGAACAGGAAGTCTTTCATATAGCTAGCGACATGCCGCGCCTTGCCGTTGATAACGACCTGATCGCCGCGTCCACCGGTTAGCGCATCCGACACCGTCCAATTGGGATCGAGTTCATCGCGTTTCTGATCGAGTGAAACGATTTCGAGATTGGCGCCGTGGCGAATGGTGCCGCGATCGGGGGCAATCTGACCCGTGAGAAGTTTGATGAGAGTTGTCTTGCCGGCGCCGTTCGGGCCGACGATGCCAAGCCGATCACCGCGCATAATGCGCAGGTCAAGATCGGCAACGACCTCTACGCCATCGTAGCTCTTGGCAATTCCCGTCGCTTCGACGACGAGCTTCCCCGACAGGTTTGCTTCCGCAGCGTCGAGGCGCACATTGCCGACGACATTCCGTTGCTCGCGTACAGCCTGGCGCATGGCGCGAAGCTCGCGGACGCGCCGGACGTTCCTCTTGCGGCGACCCGTGACGCCACCGTGCATCCACTGATCTTCGCGGACGATCTTGCGGTCGAGCTTGTGGCGTTCGTTCTCCTCCTCTTCGAGTACCTTGTCGCGCCAGTCCTCGAACGCGGCGAAGCCCTGTTCGAGGCGCCGCGTCTTGCCGCGATCGAGCCAAACGGTCGCGCGCGAGAGATTTTCGAGAAAGCGCCTGTCGTGGCTGATGAGAAGGAGCGCGGACCGCGTTCCGAGTAGCGTTGTTTCGAGCCATTCGATCGCGGTCAGATCGAGATGATTGGTCGGCTCGTCAAGAAGAAGAACGTCGGGTTTCGCCGCGATCACGCGCGCGAGTGCGGCCCGCCGGGCTTCGCCCCCGGAAAGAGTCTGGGGTTGGCTGTCGCCTGAAAGTCCGAGTTCCCCTAAAAGATATTCCGCCTGATAGGGATCGTCGGTCGGGCCGAGGCCTGCTTCCACATAGGCACGCACCGTCATGAAGCCGGTGAAATCCGCTTCCTGCGGCAGATAGCGGATGCTGGCGCCGGGATGTGCGAAGCGTTCGCCGCGATCAGGTTCGACAAGGCCCGCGGCGATCTTCAGAAGCGTGGACTTACCGGAGCCGTTTCGACCGACGAGACAAATGCGGTCGCCTGGTGCGACGGTTAGTTCGGCGCCTTCGAGCAACGGCGTTCCACCGAACGTCAAATAGATGTCTTTCAGGGTAATCAGAGGAGGTGCCATGAGCCCCTCGTAGCGGTGGAAGCTGTCAGCAGCAACGGCTGATTTTGCCGCCGTTGGCGCCGTAACGGCGGGCCTGCCGCTCCCGGAAGAAGTCTTCGCGGCTCATCACAGGTTCGCCGGGATGGGCATTCTGACGGTGTGCGACATAGGTCTGATAATCGGGGAGGCCGACCATCAGCCGGGCTGTCCTGGCGAGACTACGTATAATTTTTGAAAGAAATGATGTTTGCATGTCCGGCAAGTCTTACTCCGCGGGAACGATGGCAGTTTCTCGCGCCGATATATCGGGATCGGCGAGTGCCTTCACGATGGCAGCTGCACCGAAGCACGTCATTGCGATGACGAGCGCGCCCAAAAGTGCGGTGAGTGCAGTATTGACGTAGTCGTTCAACACGATGCGGTGCATGTCTGCGAGAGATTTGGCAGGCGCGAGAATCTTGCTTGCGGCGAGCGCCGCTTCGAATTTTCCAGCGTGTGACAGAAAGCCGATCGCGGGGCTTTCGCTGAAGATCTTCTGCCAGGCGGCAGTCAGAGTGCAGAGACCGAGCCAAGCGGCAGGCGCGATCGTCACCCAGGCATAACGCTCGCGCTTCATCTTGAAGAGGATGACCGTTCCGAGGATGAGCGCGATGCAGGCCAGCATCTGGTTTGAGATGCCAAAGAGCGGCCAGAGCGTATTGATGCCCCCCAGAGGATCAACGACGCCCTGATAGAGGAAATATCCCCATGCCGTGACGGCGATCGCGGTTGCAGCGATATTCGCGGGCCAGGATTTCGTCGCACCGAACGCAGGGATGACGGTTCCGACCAGATCCTGGATCATGAAGCGCGCGACGCGCGTGCCGGCGTCGATCGTCGTCAGGATGAAAAGCGCCTCAAAAAGAATCGCGAAGTGATACCAGAACGCCATCAGCGTTCTGCCTCCGATGGCGCTCGATAAAATTTGAGACATGCCCATCGCAAGGGTCGGTGCGCCGCCCGTGCGCGACAGGATTGTCGTCTCGCCAACATTAGCTGCGGCTTCTTTCAGCATGTCGGGAGTGATTGCAAAGCCCCACCCTGAGATCGCTGCAGCAGCGGTCTCTGGAGACGTGCCGATAAGCGCCGCCGGGCTGTTCAGCGCAAAATACAGTCCAGGATCGAGAATCGAAGCAGCAACGATCGCCATGATGGCCACGAAGCTTTCCATGAGCATGGCACCGTAGCCGATGACGAGCGCATTCGCTTCGTTATCGAGCATTTTAGGCGTGGTGCCGGACGCGATGAGCGCGTGAAAGCCCGAGATCGCTCCGCAGGCGATCGTTATGAACAGAAACGGGAAGAGATTGCCGGAAAAGACCGGCCCGCTGCCGTCGATGAATTGCGTCACAGCGGGCATTTTTAGGTCGGGCAAGACGATGAAAATGCCAACCGCTAATCCAACGATCGTGCCGATCTTCAAGAAGGTCGAAAGATAGTCGCGCGGCGCTAGCAACGCCCAGACGGGAAGAACAGACGCGATAAAGCCATAGACAATCAGCATCAAGGCAAGCTGCTCGCCGGAAAAGTTGAAGAGCGGCGCGAGAGAAGGGCTTTCAGCGACGTGTCGGCCGAAGAGGAGCGCAAGCATCAGCAATGTAAACCCGATCACCGACATCTCGCCGATGCGGCCTGGACGGACGTAACGGCCATAAACGCCCATGACGACTGCGATCGGGATCGTCATCGCGACCGTGAAGGTTGCCCAAGGACTTTGCGCCAGCGCTTTCACGACGACGAGCGCCAGAACGGCGAGCAGGATCACCATGATTAGGAAAACACCAATCATCGAGAGTGTGCCCGCCGGTTCGCCGAGCTCGCTCCGAATCATCTCGCCGAGCGAGCGGCCATCGCGTCGTACGGAAGCCCAAAGAATCACGAGGTCCTGTACCGCGCCCGCGAAAACGACGCCCGCGATCAGCCAGAGCGTTCCCGGGAGATAGCCCATTTGGGCCGCGAGGACAGGGCCGACGAGAGGGCCGGCGCCTGCAATGGCGGCGAAGTGGTGGCCGAAGAGGACGGCTTTGTCTGTCGGGCAGTAGTCGAGGCCGTCGTTGAAGCGTTGGGCCGGGGTCTGGCGTTTTGGATCGAGGCACAGCACGCGGTCTGCGATAAAGCGCGCGTAGAAGCGATTGGCGAGCAGATAGAAGCAGATCGCGGCAGCTACGAGCCAAATGGCGTTGATCGTTTCACCGCGAGAAAGTGCGACAATGCCAAGCGAGGCAGCCCCGAGCACGGCAACGGCGGTCCAGCCGAGCTTCGCTCTCAAATCCGTCATCATTTTCATCTTCCTGGTATGTACGTGCGGTTTCAAACCACTTCGCGCATAAGCTTTACTGCTCTCGAAAGAGCGACTATGGCGTCCATAACGAGCTTACTTTCGAGAGGGTTGACGTTCAAATGAGGGTGTTTGTTCTTTCGACGGGGCGGTGCGGAAGCACCACGTTTGCGCGAGCATGTAAGCACCTGACCAACTATTCGAGCGGCCATGAAACCCGCTCTCATTTAAAAGGTCCGAAAAGACTCGATTATCCGGACAATCACATCGAATGTGACAATCGCCTATCGTGGTTGCTCGGACGCGTGGACGAGCGGTTCGGTGATGATGCGTACTATGTGCATTTGCTCCGCGACCCCGCACAGGTCGCACGCAGTTATAATCGGAGGTGGAAAAAGAAGACGTCGATCGTGAAGGCCTACCGAGACGGAATTCACATGTCCCCGTATGAGCCGAATTCCGAGGAATGGATCTTTGAGTTCATCCATACCGTCACAAAGAACATCGAGTTTTTTGTTGCAAACAAATCGCGCGTTTTTACCCTCCACATGG
The DNA here is from genome assembly GCA_964470545.1 of uncultured Hyphomicrobium sp. Taxonomy (GTDB): domain Bacteria; phylum Pseudomonadota; class Alphaproteobacteria; order Rhizobiales; family Hyphomicrobiaceae; genus Hyphomicrobium_B. Next base: position 7,282 of record CAYYDL010000784.1, read on the forward strand.
AGGAGGCCGAACAGGAGTTTCCGAAATTTCTCGATTGGATCGGTGCGAAAGGCGACCTCGTCGCGGCGGCGAATGAGTGGTCGATCCGTCATAACGCCCGTGAGACGAACTTCTGGCGGCGCTCATTCAACAGCAAGTTCATCCGTCAGTTGCGGAAGTCTGCGTAGCGCGAAACTGCGATGAGCGGCGCTTCTTCTATAGCGCCAGAAAATTGGTGGAGCTAACCGGGATCGAACCGGTGACCTCTTGCATGCCATGCAAGCGCTCTCCCAGCTGAGCTATAGCCCCGAACCTTTCCATCGGCGGGGCTGGATCCCGCCGAAGTTCCGCCTGATAAGTCGTCTTTGCCAAAACTGCAAGGACGATCGACAGCTTAATCAGGGCTCTTCGTCGCCCTCGCCCGCGGGGCCGCCGATGATATTCGAGACGTCCCCGCCTTCTTCCTCTTCTTCCTCGAGGAAGGTCTCATCATCCTCGGCGCCGCCCGTATCATCCGCCTCGACGTCCACCAGGGCCTCTTCGCCTTCGACGACGGGCAATTCGCCATCTGCCTCGTCGCCAACGACTGCTTTCTTGGCCTTCTTGGCCGCAAGGTCGCGCTGCTCTGCCTGGAGAGCGGCCAGAGCCGCCGGAGACGACGCGATCACGTATTTGGTGCCGCAAAACGGGCAAATGATCGGGTCGCGACCGAGATCGTAAAAGCGTTCGTCGCAGTTCTGGCAGGTGCGCTTCGTCCCGCGCGCTTGCTTGGTCGCCATTGGTCGTGCCTCAGTTCTCGGAAATCAAGGGAGCCCGTCTGCCATAGGCGGTGCTGACTGTCAAAACGAAAAGGTGGGAGGATGCGCAGATGCGTCAAGGTCCCCCGCGATTGAACGCTTGACCTTGAGACGAGGGTGCCGTTGACAGAGCGTCGCGGTCTCGGTGCCACCCAGGCCCGAATTCCGAGAAAACGACTTATGCAACCGATTTCCAACAGCTTGGGACGTCCCAGTTGAATCACGTATCGACACAGAAGCCGCTGTCAGCCCGTAAAGCGGGGCCGCTCAAGGGGCGCGTCCGTGTACCGGGAGACAAGTCCATCTCGCACCGTGCGCTTATTTTTGGGGCGCTTGCGACCGGTACGACGCGGATCAGGGGACTTCTCGAAGCTGAGGATGTCATCAACACCGCCAAGGCCGTGGCGGCACTTGGCGCCCCCGCGGAGAAGCGAGGTGACGTCTGGGAGGTCAAAGGGCGTGGCGTCGGCGGGCTGCGGCAACCCGCGGAACCCCTGGATTTCGGGAATTCCGGCACCGGGACGCGGCTGATGATGGGCGTGGTCGCCGGCCATCCTATGACGGTTACGATGGCGGGCGACGCCTCTCTGTCGCGGCGGCCCATGCGCCGGGTGCTGGCGCCGCTTCTGGAGATGGGGCTCGAAGTCCTGGAGCCGGGCAAGGACACTCTGCCGCTAACGCTTCGGGGCACGAGCGAATTGATGCCGATCGTCTACCGGCTCCCGGTGCCTTCGGCGCAGGTCAAAAGCGCCGTCTTGATCGCGGGCCTTCATGCCGCGGGCAAAACGACCGTCATCGAGCGCGAAGCGACGCGCGACCATACCGAGCGGATGCTTCGCCATTTCGGTGCGAGGGTCGTCGCGGACGCCAAGGGCGGGGAGACGCATATCAGCGTCGATGGCGACGCCGAGCTTTCGAGTAAGGATATCGTCGTCCCCGGGGATCCGTCGTCGGCGGCATTTCTTGCGGCCGCTGCGCTGATCGTTCCCGGTTCCGACGTCACGATCGAAGGCGTTCTTATCAATCCGACGCGCACGGGGCTTTATACGACCCTGCAGGAGATGGGTGGCGACGTCACGTTCGAAAATGCACGCGACGAGGGCGGAGAGCCGGTCGCTGACATTCGCGTGCGTGCGTCGCGCCTCAAGGGCGTGAGGGTGCCAGCCGCGCGTGCGCCATCGATGATAGACGAATATCCGGTGTTGGCTGCGATCTCGGCCTTTGCGGAAGGGCAAACCCGTATGGACGGTCTCGCCGAACTCAAGGTCAAGGAAAGCGACCGCCTCCAGGCGACGGCCGCCGGACTCGCGGCAAACGGCGCGACGGTCCGCGTCGATGGCGATTCATTGATCGTCGAAGGAACCGGCGGCCTGAGAGGTGCCGGAATCGTCGCCACGCATCTGGATCATCGCATTGCGATGGCCTTCCTCACTGCGGGGCTCGCCAGCGACGCTCCGGTTATCGTCGACGATTCCACGATGATAGCGACGAGCTTTCCCGAATTCCGTCCGATCATGGAAAGGCTCGGGGCGCGCTTCGAGGAGGATCAACGATGACGTTGATCATCGCGATCGATGGTCCGGCGGCTTCCGGAAAGGGGACGCTTGCACGACGCATCGCTGAGCATTTCGGGCTCGCCTGGCTTGACACTGGGCTCCTCTACCGCGCCGTTGCGCGGGATGTCCTGGCAAACGGAGGAGACCTGGAAGACGTCTGTGCGGCCGAAGCAGCGGCGCGGACAGTTGTCGCAGAGTCGTTGACTGATCCGGGCCTGCGCGGCCCGAAGGCGGGAGATGCAGCCTCGATCGTCGCGAAAATTCCGGAAGTCCGCGCCGCGCTGCTCGATTATCAACGAGCCTTCGCAGGACAGGAAGGTGGGGCGGTGCTCGACGGACGCGATATCGGGACGGTCGTCTGCCCAGGCGCGCCCGTCAAAATTTTTGTCACGGCCTCCGATGAAGCCCGGGCGCGCCGGCGGTTTCTCGAGCATCGGGCGCGCGGCGAGGGTGTGACGTATGACGACTTATTAGCGGACATCAGGCGCCGTGATGCGCGCGACAGCGGCCGCGCCGCTGCTCCGATGCTCGCCGCTCGCGACGCGCTCCATCTCGACACGACCGAACTTGATCCTGACCAGGCGTTCGACGCGGCAATGCAATTGATCGGGACTAAGCTCGGAGGGATTTAGACGTTTTGGTGAGTGGCGCTCTCAGTCTTCGTCGACCTCTTCCTTCAGTAGGGCGCCGCTGTGGGGATCGACATGAAATTCCGTGATCTTCCCATTCTTGACGCCTTTGCCTTCCCAATGACCGTCGTCGGCATGAAGGCCCGTGATATTGCTATAGCCCGAGGCCTCGAGCTTCTGGACGACCTGTTCCTTGGGCATCCAGTCCGCCCTGGGCATATCGTCGTTATCGGCAAATGCGGCAGCGCTTCCGGCCAATCCGACAGCTACCGCCAGTGCTAATGCTTTTTTCATCGCCATTTTTGGCCGCTCCGAGACGGATGTATTCAACATTGCCATACAACGAGAGCGTTACGGCAAAGTTCCTACTTTAGGAACGATGCTAGGCATTTTGGTGCGGGTGGTCGCAAATCAGGTTCCGCATAACCACTTCAAACATCACGCATGAGTGACGCAATACGTTCGTGGTAAACCGTGTTATCGGCGAGAGTTATCTGCTGCTGTGGCGATGCTCTTTTACGGTAAGGATCGTCTCGCAAAGCGACGGGCAAAGGATTGCATGGGCAAGAACGATCAGAAGTCCCGGAAGGCCGAGGATCCAGAGATCCAGGATTGGCGGGAGTCGATCTCATCCGTCATCGCATATGAAGGGACGGAACGAGCCGACGACATTCTCGGTGAGGTCGTTGAGCGAGCCCGGGCTAGCGGAGCTGCAATTCCGTTTGCATCAAGTACGGCCTACATCAACACCATTCACGTCGACGATGAGGCGAAGCTTCCTGGAGATCGCGAACTCGAGCATCGTATAGCCGCTGCCATTCGTTGGAACGCGGCGGCGATGGTGTTGCGCGCCAATAAAGATTCGGCAGAACTCGGTGGACATATCGCGAGCTATCAGTCGGCCGCCACTCTCTACGAGACGGGGTTCAACCATTTCTGGCACGCGCCATCCGAGACCCACGGCGGCGACCTCGTTCTCATTCAAGGTCATTCATCGCCCGGCATTTATGCGCGAGCGTTCCTTGAACGCAGGCTCGACGAAGATCAGCTGTTGCACTTTCGGCAGGAGGTCAGCGGACACGGACTTTCGTCCTATCCGCATCCTTGGCTCATGCCGGATTTCTGGCAGTTTCCAACCGTATCGATGGGGCTCGGCCCGCTGATGGCGATCTATCAGGCGCGCTTCCTGAAATATCTTCAGGCGCGCGGGCTCGCCGATACCGAAGATCGAAAAGTCTGGGTCTTCTGCGGCGACGGCGAGATGGACGAACCCGAGAGTCTGGGTGCGATCTCGCTGGCAGGCCGCGAGAAGCTCGATAACCTGATCTTCGTCATCAACTGCAATCTGCAACGACTCGACGGTCCGGTCCGTGGCAACGGCAAGATCATCCAGGAACTCGAGCGCAACTTCCGTGGGGCCGGCTGGAACGTTCTCAAGGTCATCTGGGGCTCGCAATGGGACGAGCTTCTTGCGCGCGACACGACAGGCAAGCTTCGCCAGTTGATGGAAGAGTGCGTCGACGGCGAGTACCAGGTTTTCAAGTCGCGGGACGGTGCCTTTATTCGTAAGCATTTCTTTGGCCGATATCCGGAGACGGCGGCGCTGGTCGAAGACTGGTCGGACGAGAAAATCTGGCGCCTGACACGCGGGGGGCATGATCCTTCGAAAGTCTATGCCGCCTACGCAGCCGCGATCGAGCACAAGGACCAGCCGACGTGCATCCTGGCGAAAACCGTCAAGGGATATGGCATGGGTGCCGCGGGCGAAGGCACTATGCTGGCGCACTCGTCCAAGAAAATGGACGTCAAGACTCTTCATCAGTTCCGCGATCGCTTCAAGGTGCCGGTTAGCGACGAGCAGATCGAGAAGCTTTCATTCATTCGCTTTCCGAAGGGCTCGCCGGAAGACGACTATCTGCATGAGACGCGCCGCAAGCTCGGCGGATATCTGCCCCAGCGGCGTCGCAAGTCGGTTTCACTCAGTGCGCCGCCACTGTCGTTGTTGGACTCTCAGCTCAAAGGATCGGAAGGGCGCGAGATTTCGACGACGATGGCCTTCGTGCGTATTCTCACTGCGCTGATGCGCGACAAGGAACTCGGGCGCCGCATCGTTCCCATCGTGCCGGATGAAAGCCGCACCTTTGGTATGGAAGGCATGTTTAGGCAATTCGGCATCTTCAGTCAGGTCGGACAGCTTTATGTGCCGCAGGATGCCGATCAGCTGATGTTCTACAAGGAAGATAAGTCTGGCCAGATGCTGCAGGAAGGCATCAACGAGGCGGGCGCGATGGCCTCCTGGATCGCGGCAGCGACGAGCTATGCAACGTCGGACGTGCCGATGGTGCCGTTCTACATCTTCTATTCGATGTTCGGGTTTCAGCGTGTCGGCGATCTTGCCTGGGCGGCGGGAGATGAACGGTCGCGCGGCTTTCTTCTCGGTGGCACGTCGGGGCGGACGACGCTCAATGGGGAAGGTCTGCAGCACGAAGATGGACACAGCCACCTGCTTTCTGCGACCATTCCGAATTGCGTCTCCTACGATCCGACCTTCAACTATGAGGTTGCGGTCATCATCCAGAGTGGTCTGAAGCGGATGCTGACGGATCAGGAGGACGTGTTCTTCTATCTGACGTTGCTCAACGAGAACTACGAGCATCCTGCCATGCCGGAAGGTGTCGAAGCCGGCATCATCAAGGGCATGTATCTCTTCCGAGAGGCTGCGAAGAATACGAAAGGTCACAAGGTTCAGTTGATGGGGTCCGGTGCCATTCTGCGCGAGGTGATCGCTGCGGCCGATCTCTTGCGCGAAGACTGGGGCGTCGAAGCCGATATCTGGAGCGTGACGAGCTTCACCGAGCTTGCGCGCGAGGCCCGCGACGTCACGCGTTGGAACCTGCTGCATCCGACAGAGCCACCACGTATTGCATACGTAACCGAGAAAATCTCCGAACGTGGCGAAGGCCCGGTGGTCGCATCGACCGATTACATGAAAATGTTTGCGGACCAGATTCGGCCGTCAGTCCCGAACAAATATTCGGTGCTCGGCACGGATGGCTTCGGGCGCTCCGACTATCGGCGGACGCTCCGGTATTTCTTCGAGGTCGACCGGCATTTTGTGACGATCGCTGCGCTCAAGGCGCTGGCCGACGAAAACAAGATCCCGTCGATCAAAGTGGCGGAAGCGATCGCCAAGTATGGGATCGATCCCGAAAAGGCCAATCCAGCGCACAGTTGATAACGTACAGGTCCGACATATGCCGCTCGTCGACGTCAAGGTTCCGAACATCGGTGATTTCGAAAACGTGCCGATCATCGAGATACAGGTGAAGCCGGGTGATGAGGTCAATGCCGACGACCCTCTGATCACGCTGGAGAGCGACAAGGCGTCGATGGACGTGCCTTCGCCGGCGAAAGGCAAAGTCGCGGAAGTCCTTGTGGCCATTGGCGACAAGGTCAGTGAAGGGAGCGCCATTCTGCGGCTGGATACGGTGGTTGAGAGTAAGGCAGAGCCGGTCGCGAACGGCAAAAGCCGCGAAGAGGAAGCTGCTCCAACATCCAAGACCTCGAAGAAATCCCGGCCGACGGCGTCGGCGGAGGGAAGTGAGCTGCCGCCGCCTGCCGATTTTGATGCGGTCTTTGCGAGTCCGTCTGTCCGGCGCATCGCTCGCGAACTCGATGTCGATCTGACGAAAGTGAAGGGTTCAGGCGACAAGGGGCGGATCACAAAGGAGGACGTGAAGGCTTTCATCGCGCGGAATGGTGCGCCATCGGGGGCGGGGATGGCCGGTATTCCGGAAATTCCGCCGCAGGATTTCTCGAAGTTCGGGCCCGTCGAAACGAAGCCGATGTCGCGGCTGAAGAAGTTGACCGGGCCGAACCTGCACCGCGCGTGGCTCAACGTTCCCCACGTCACGAATTCGGACGAGGCTGACATCACAGATCTCGAAAGCTATCGCAAGGAACTCGACGCGACGTCGAAGACGAAAGGCTATCGCGTGACGCTCGTCGCGTTCCTGCTGAAAGCTGCCGTTTCGGCGCTGAAGGAATATCCGGAGGTCAACTCGTCGCTTGCGCCGGGCAAGGATGCGCTGATCCTGAAGCGCTATTATAATATCGGTGTCGCGGTCGATACGCCGGACGGGCTTGTCGTGCCAGTGATTAAGGATGTCGATCGCAAAGGCATTCTGGAGCTCAGCCAGGAGCTGACAACGGTTTCGGCTCGGATGCGCGAGGGCAAGATCGCCCCGACGGATATTCAAGGCGCGACGTTCTCGATCTCCAGCCTCGGCGGCATCGGCGGTACGAACTTCACACCGATCGTCAATGCGCCGGAAGTCGCTATTCTCGGCGCCGTCCGGGCGCAGATGAAGCCGATTTGGGATGGCTTGGGGTTCCAGCCGCGGCTGATGTTGCCGCTCTGCCTTTCCTACGATCATCGCGTGGTGGACGGGGCGCTCGCAGCGCGCTTCCTGCGCAAGATATGCGATGCGCTCGCGGATGTGCGGCAGCTGGTGCTATAGGCCGCCGACATGAGCAAACAAGAAATCCGTGTTCCCGATCTCGGAGATTTCAAGGACGTTCCGATTATCGAAGTGTACGTGAAGCCCGGCGCGATGGTGGCCGCCGAAGATGCGCTGATTACGCTCGAAAGCGAGAAGGCGTCATTCGACGTTCCGGCGCCGGAAGCGGGCAAGGTCGTCGATGTTCTCGTGAAGGTCGGCGATAAGGTGAGCGAAGGCAGCGTGATCTTGACGCTTGAGACGGGTGAGGCAACGGCGCCATCGGAACCGGCGGCGTCGGCGGAGAAAGAGGATGTGGCAATTGCACCTGCTGTAGCGAAAACCTTTTCAGGTGATGCCGATCATCAGTGTGAGGTTTTGGTGCTGGGCGCCGGGCCGGGTGGCTATTCGGCGGCGTTTCGCGCAGCAGACCTCGGTGCAAAGACTATTCTGGTCGATCGCTGGCCGGTGCTGGGCGGCGTTTGCCTGAACGTCGGATGCATTCCGTCGAAGGCGCTCCTGCATACGGCGTTCGTGATGGATGAGGCTGCCGCACTCGCGAAGCATGGCATCACGTTCGCTGCGCCGAAGATCGATCTGAATAAACTGGCGGCGTTCAAGGACAGTGTGGTCGGTAAGCTGACCGGCGGCCTCGCCTCGATGGCGAAAGCGCGCAAAGTCACGACGCTGCGGGGCACGGGAACGTTCGTCGATGATCATCATCTGAAAGTTATCTTCGATGATGGCCATGTGGAAACGGTGCGCTTTGAGAATGCGATCATTGCAGCGGGTTCGGAAGCCGGCACGCTGCCTTTT
>CAYYDL010000785.1:0-2805 GCA_964470545.1 uncultured Hyphomicrobium sp.
GTCGTCATCGCCGTGCTCGGCTACATGCTCTGGGATGCGAACCAGACGAAGGTGAAAGTCGACCTGCCGGGGATCAAGATCGAGGGAAGATGAGCAGCACCTCCTGACGTCACCCCCGCGAAGGCAGGATTCCATCCGGTCACCCATTCATAGCAAAAATCGGCCTGAAGAGGTCCCGTCCTCCGCCGGGAGACGGCCGAAAAAAGCTAAGATCTAGTTGCCGATTAACATCGCCAGAAAATCCGCGGAAGCAAGACTAACAATCTTGGAAATCGACACCATCGAGATGGTCGGAGAAATGAAAGTAATAGGCTCGAAAACAGGTCTTCACAGCATCGTAGAGGTCAATTTCGGATACTTCTCTCCCCCCGATGGAATCACCAATTCTGGAAAGTCCACACACCGCTAAACCCGCGATACATGGCGGCCGATCGTAGTCGTCACCTGCAACAAACGAAATATTTTCAACGCGATTTGCTCGCCAGCCGCGATGCTTGGTTCCGTTACAGACGGCTCGCACTACTTCAAAACACGTCGCTCGGCCGAATGTCTTCAGAGCACCTTCGACGTCCACGCCGGATTTTTCAAGGTAGTCTTTCAAATGATACGTCACGATACATGCGATGTACGCTCTGCGGCGAGAGCGCCTGTCGTCACGAAATTCGCGAACAGTGGGAACAATGATTTCTAACGCGAAGTCAGCTGGAAGCATCGCTCTTATGCATTACCTCGCATTGATTATGTAGCATGTTCACCCCAACCCCCGCGCCTCTTCCTTCACCTTCACGTCCGCGATGATCCGGTCCAGCAACAGGCACGTCCGCTTCCATAAATCCGAGCCCTTGCGATAGTCCGCACTCGCGTAGAAATCGCAGCGGCCCGCCTTGAAAAGCTCGATGCACTTCTTCTCGCTTTCGTCCGGCCCATGCACCGCAATCGCATGCCCACCGTTCTTCTTCAGAAGCGCCATCGACGGTACGTCCGTGTCGCCATCGCCGAAATAAATGAAATTCGAAAACGGGATCGGCCGCTGGTCTTCCGGCATGTGCGCATTGATGCTCTGACCGAGATCCTCGATCCCCTTGTTGATGCGGAAGAGGAACTGCGTCTTGCCGGTGTCCGAGATCACGCGCTTCGGAAACGGCAGATCGTAGGCCTCGAACCAGTATTCGCTCGCGAACACGTTGGCGAAGTGCGGATAGATCTTCGTCCCCTCGATGATTTCCGCCAGCCCCGACGAGACGAGATAATGCTTCACCGTGATGCCCGCATCGGCCGAGCGCTTCTTCACATAGGCGTGCATCGCATCGAACCAGGTCTCAACACCCGGATAAAGCTCGACCCGTTCACCCTGAGCGACGAGATCGGCACGGTCGATGCGCACGCCTTTCTCCTTCGCCTTCTTGTACATCAGGTGCATGTACGTGATGAGCGCATCAGCGCGCTCAGCTTTCGAGATGCGTGCGCACTCCGCCCAGAAGTCCTTCGGCTCGATGCCGAGCTTCGGCAGGAACGCGTATTCCTGCATCGGCTTCGGCGACAGCGTGCCGTCGAAGTCGTAGACGAGTGCGATCGTTTTCTTGTCTTGCGCATCGGGCTTCGCTTCGCGGCGCTGTCTTGGCGAGTGCGATCGGCGAGACCGAGCGCGCGGCGGCGCATCCTCAATCTCCGCCTGATGTTCTCTTCCGCTCCGCGCACCAACCCGCTCGACCATAGGCCGCTCTCCGCTCTCGACTTGTAGAGCGGAGAGAAGCGTGATTCGGGTGGCGCAAGAAAGTCGGCGAGCCTACTTCGCGTCCGGATCAGCGTAGATTTCCTCGCGAACCTGCGCGTAGCTCAGCACGGAGAACAGTACCGTGCCGCCGAAGACATTCCCCGCAAGCGTCGGCAGGAAGAAGCGGAAGATGGCCGCATCCCAGGTCGTAAGTCCCGTCAGCACGCCGTAAAGCGCCTCAACGCTCCCAGCGACGATGTGCGTGAAGCCGAAAAGCGCGATCAGATACGTCAGCAGGGAGATAATCAAAAACTCGACGTGCTCGGTCGATGACAGGATCCAGACCAGCGCCGCGATCAACCAGCCCGCCCCGATGCCTTTGGCGAACATCTCACCCGGCGTATTGCTCATGACGGTCGTGACGATTCTCGAAAGCGCCGCCGCCACATCAGTCGGGATGATCGGCAGGAAGACAATGGCGAGCGCAAAGATCAGACATCCGGCGATGTTGGCGGCGAGCACGATTCCCCACAGCCGAAGCATTCTCAATACCCAGGTCGCCTGCTTGCGCGCCATGACCGGCAGCACCGCCGTCAGGACATTTTCGGTGAAAAGTTGCTGGTGCCCGAGAATGACAATGAGAAAGCCGACAGCATAGCCGAGCTTCGCGATGATGACGGACCATCCGCCCTCAGGAAGATGCGCAGCAATGCCCGCTTCCGTCAGAAACGAAAACCCGATCGAGATTCCGGCCGCAACGCCGGACCACCATAGGGCCGACACCGGCCGCCGAAGCTCGATCTCGCCCTGAACACGAATGATTTCATAGACGACTGCCGGGCGATGGCGCACGCCTTCGCGGACCTGCTGCTTTTCCTTACGGCTCAGACCCGATCCGGGCGCCGGATCGGACGCCGGAGTCTTTGCTTCGTCCTGCGCCTCCTGGACGCCGTCCTTTGGCGCTTTTTTGCTCTCTTTGGACGACTTCTCCGCCATCAGTGCTTGCACCCGGGTCCATGGACGTGACCCGGCTCACCGTGAGGGGCGTGATCGTCATCGTGGTGATGATGACCGTGATCGTGGCCGTGGTC
>CAYYDL010000786.1:0-1566 GCA_964470545.1 uncultured Hyphomicrobium sp.
TAACTTCTCCGAATTGAGGAGCCCGACAACCTCGGTGAGCGGCAACCCGACGACGTTCGTATAAGAGCCGATAAGCCGCTGGACGAAACATCCCGCGAGCCCCTGGATCGCATACCCTCCAGCTTTACCCCGCCATTCGCGCGAAGCGATATAGGATTCAAGCTCCGGCTTGCTGATGTAACGGAACCGCACGCGCGTATCGACGATCTTCGTCCGCACACGATCATCCGGTGTGATCAGACAGATGCACGTCTGCACCTTGTGTGTCCGGCCGGACAGAAGTTGTAGCGACGCCGTCGCCTCCTCGATATGCGTCGGCTTCATCAGGATCTTGCGGCCCATGGCGACGACGGTATCGGCCGCGAGCACGTAAGCCCCCGCCAAATCGCGATCGTTTGCGATCTGATTGCGGGCCACCTCCGCCTTTGCTCGTGCCAGCCGGGAAACCAAAGCCCGCGGCATCTCTCCCCGCTTCGGCGTCTCGTCGATTGAAGCAGGCCGCAGCGCGTCGGGTGTGATGCCAACTTGGGCGAGAAGCGTAACCCGCCGCGGACTGGCGCTCGCCAGAACGAGTTGCGGGCGCTCGATGGCGGCGTTGGTGTCGGAACGCTCGCGCGCCAGAGTGCGCCGCAACGATTCCCGGGCGGGCGCGTCGGAGCGGGCAAATGTGGGAAATAAACTGCTCATGAGGCTCGTTATCATATTCGTGACCAGTAGAGGTAGAAGTCGAGCGACACCATAGGTGAACAATGAAGTAGGCATCGCGGCCTTAGCAAGCCCGCCCGCGTTGCAGCGGCGTAGAAAACAGGGCATGAATAGCCAATTCTTTGACAGAATTGATGGCGGCAATGGCTCTGAAACCAGACCCAGCAGACCTACTCGCACGGACGCCGCTTTTCGGCACCCTGGATGAACCGAGCCGCAGGGCCGTTGCGGCCGAGTTACGAGACTCGGCCTACGAGCCCGGCCAGATCATTTTTTCGCGCGGCCAAGCGGGATCAGAGCTTCATATTGTGACCAAAGGCCGGGTCCGGCTCTCGGTTTTGACGTCTGACGGCCGCGAGCTGTCCTTTGCCCATGTGGAGGCACCCTCGATTTTCGGCGAACTGGCTGTTTTCGATGGCCGTCCGCGTTCAGCAGACGCGACAGCGGTCAACAAGGTCGAAACGCTGATGCTGTCGAAACCGGCATTCATCCGACTGCTTGGAACACGACCGGCGGTAGGCGAAGCCGCCGTCCGCTTTTTGGCAGGCCGTCTTCGCGACGCCGATGAGCAGCTTGAAGCAATCGCACTGCATCCCATCGAGGCGCGGCTGGCGCGGTTCTTCCTTGCCTCGGTCCGCCAGAAAGACCCATCCGGCAAAGCCGAGAAAATCTCTCTTCCGTTGCCCATATCGCAAAGCGAGCTCGCCCTGCTCGTCGGCGCGAGCCGCCCTAAAGTCAACGCAGCGTTAGGATTACTTGAATCGGAAGGCGCCATCGAGCGTCGAGGCCAGGAGGTCATTTGCAACATTGCGGCACTCAGCGGCATCGGCCGCCTCGACGACAAGGAATAGCCGCCTTCGT
>CAYYDL010000787.1:0-7316 GCA_964470545.1 uncultured Hyphomicrobium sp.
GTCGCGCATCGGCATGGTTTTCCAGAAGCCGACGCCGTTCCCGATGACGATCTACGAAAACATTGCATTCGGACTTCGCCTCTACGAGCGCCTTCCGAAACCGGAAGTCGATGCACGCGTGGAGTCGGCGCTCGAGAAAGCCGCCCTCTGGAAGGAAGTGAAAGACAAGCTGCACTCGAGCGGTCTTTCTCTTTCTGGCGGTCAGCAGCAGCGCCTCTGCATCGCGCGCACGGTTGCCATTCGCCCTGAAGTCATCCTTTTCGACGAGCCGTGTTCGGCTCTCGATCCGATCTCGACGGCGAAGGTCGAAGAGCTGATTGACGAACTGAAGCACGAGTTCACGATCGCGATCGTCACGCATAACATGCAGCAGGCCGCCCGCGTCTCTCAGCGCACCGCATTTATGTACCTCGGTGAGCTTGTCGAATTCGGCGACACCAAAAAGCTTTTCACAAACCCAACGGATAGTCGGACGCAGGACTATATCACCGGCCGCTTCGGCTAATCGGTGGCGTTGAGTACAAATCGAATTCAGGACCCAAGACGATGAATGAACATACCGTCAAATCATACGAAGAAGAGCTGAAGCTTCTTGACCGTCGCATCGCGCAGATGGGCGGCTATGCCGAAAAGCTTCTCGTCCAGGCGATGGATTCGCTTGAACGCCGTGACCCCAAGCTGGCTGAAAAAGCCGTGTCCGATGACGTTATGGTCGACCAGCTCGAGCGCGAGGTGCAGGACCAAGTGATCGTAATGATTGCACGGCGGCAGCCACTCGCCAACGACCTCCGCCACATCATGACGGTCGTCAAGATCGCGGGCGATCTCGAGCGCATCGGCGACCTCGCCAAGAATATCGCCAAGCGCGCCCTGACAATCGCGGGCGAATCCTATCCGAAGCCGCTGATGACCGGCATGCGCCACATGACCGAGATGGTGCAGAACCAGCTGAAGGATGTTCTCGACGCGTTGACCGCACTTGATGCCGACAAGGCGATGCAGGTCTGGCGCAACGACCAGCAGGTCGACGCCATGTACAATTCGCTGTTCCGCGAGCTTCTAACCTACATGATGGAAGATCCGCGCAACATCGGCATCTGCACGCATTTCCTGTTCGGCGCCAAGAACATCGAGCGCATCGGCGACCATACGACCAACATCGCCGAGAATGTCTACTACCTCGTTCACGGCGTACCGATCGCGGATGATCGGCCGAAGGGCGACAAAACCTCTTCAACCCTGATCACGCCGCGTCAATGAACGTGCGATCTCCAAGCAAACCTTTGATCCGAAACGATGCCAGCTAAGATTATCGTTGTTGAAGATGAAGCGCCTCTCGCCGAACTGCTGAAGTACAATCTTCAGTCCGAAGGCTATGACGTCGTTCCTGCCGCCGATGGAGAAGAAGCGGAACTGTTGCTTTCCGAGCAAACATTCGACCTCGCAATTTTGGATTGGATGATCCCCAAAATTTCGGGGATCGAACTCTGCCGGCGTCTTCGCAACCGTCCCGATACCCAAAGTCTCCCGATTATTCTGCTGACGGCGCGCGGCGAGGAAACGGACCGCGTGCGGGGCTTGACGACGGGCGCCGACGACTACGTCACGAAGCCGTTTTCGGTGCAGGAGCTGATGGCACGCGTCAAAGCCCTGCTGCGGCGCGCATCGCCTGAACGGATGAGCGACATTCTCGTCTCAGGCGAGATCACGATGGACCGCGGTGCCCATAAGGTGACGCGCGGCGTTCGCGAAGTGCGGCTCGGCCCGACTGAATATCGCATGCTCGAAGTTTTTATGGAGAGCCCCCGTCGCGTGCTGTCGCGAAGCCAGCTTCTCGACCGCGTTTGGGGCCAATCGTCGGAAGTCGACGAGCGAACCGTCGACGTTCACATCGGCCGCCTCAGGAAGTCGCTGATCCGCGGCAACGAGAGTGATCCGATCCGCACCGTGCGCGGTGCAGGCTATGTGTTTGACGGCCGCGAGGCTGAAACCTCGGCTTGACCTCGCCTCATGTCTTCAGCTCGGCGCCGTGAGGCAGCTCGACAGATTATGTGCGACGCCACGTAGAAGCGCGAAGTAGAGGTCGGGCCCCGCCGAAAACGTCTGACCTTCGACGTCAAGCGTACCTGATCGCGCATGCGTCCCCTCAGTGACGGCAGCGACGAGATTGGGTTGAAAGCTCGGCTCTGTGAAGACGCAAACTGCCCCAAGCGACGAGATCTTCGCACGAACCTCGGTCAGCCTGCGGGCGCTCGGCGGCACATCCGGGCTGACGGTGATTGAACCCGCAGCTTCCAGTCCGAAGTGCCGTTCGAAATACTGTGTGGCATCGTGGAAGACGATGAATGGCTTGCCGTGCGATCCCTTGAGCTCCGCCGAAAGTTCGCGATCGAGTGAATCGAGATCCGCGTCGAGCTTCGCGGCATTGCGCTCGAATTGAACTGCATAGTCCGGATAGCGGTGGGCGAGGGCTTTCGTAACGACCGCGACAATGGCTTTGGCATTCTCGGGATCGAGCCAGATGTGACCGTCCTTGCCGTCTTCGTCGTGATCTTCGTGTTCATCGGCGTGATCGGAATGCGCGTCCGTTGCAGCAGCCGCCTCGTGACCATGTTCATGCTTTTCGAAGGTCCCGCCCTGCCGCTGATCGAGAAGGGTCACGCCGTTAGAACCCGCAAGCGTGACGACCGTCACCCCGGGCGGCAACGCCGTCACGAGTTTGCGCGTAAACGGCTCGAGCGCGTCGGAAATGCGTATGAAGACGTCGGCCTCATTGATCGCACGCGCGGTCGAAGGCTTCAGCGTAAAGGTGTGCGGCGAAGCCGTTCCTTCGACGACGAGCCGCGGCTTCGCGACTCCAGCCATGATCCGGGCGACAAGAGAGTGGATCGGCTTGATCGTGACAACGACTTTTGGTGTCTCAGTCGCGAAGACCGCCGCAGACAAACACACAAGCCAAACAAACGCGCAGAAGCTCCGCGCTGCCAACCGGATCATGCGTTCACCCCACTCGACCAAAAATATAATATAACCATCAGACTCGAGAAGACAACTCACGGCAAATTGGCCTAGGCCGGCCATTGAATGTGCGAGCGTCGCAATCTCGCCATGTTCAATGTGCGTTTCCTACGGCCGCGTTCTGAGATTCATCGACGCAACGGAAAGAGAATTCGAGGGCCGATCTTGCAGAAGATCCTCACCGCCTATTGCCGTGCTGTCGCAGTCGTCATTGCGCTCTCGACACCTGTTGCTCCCGCGTCGGCCCACCCGCACATGTGGGTGACATACGAGATGACGGTCGACTACGACCAAGGCACCGTAACCGGCGTCGACCACGTTTGGAGCTTCGACGACGCTTACGCCGCTATGGCGCTCGAGGGCCTCGATACGAACAACGATGGCCAGTATGACCAGCACGAGCTTGAGCCGCTTTTGAAAGTGAACATGGATGGGCTCAAGGAGTTCAATTATTTCACGGTCGCCAAACTGGGTGACGAACAGCTGGCCTTCAATCCCCCGACCAGCGCTCATCTTGAATACAAGAATGGTGTCCTACGTCTTTTCTTTCATCTGCCTTTAGCCAAGCCAGTCCTTGCCGACGCAGAAGGCCTGACATTCGCGGTGTTCGATCCTTCCTACTTCATCGATTTCGAGCCCGAGAAAACCAATGCGGTCAAGCTCGCGTCTGCGCCGGACGGCTGCACGGCAACGCTTCTCGACCCGGACGCGGAGAAAGAGGATGCGCAAGCCAAGAAGCTCGGTGCGGCCATGGCCCAGCAGTTCGGCGCCGGCGTCGTCGGTTTCGGATCCTATAAAACGGTCGCCATAAGCTGCAAGAAATCGTAGCCGTCCCGATTTCGGACGGCAGTTAACGAACTGCTGAAATTTTCGACGCGGACTGTTGTGGATGCATTAGAAGAGAGGGGTCTCGTCGCCTGTATTAGGTGAACCCCTATGCGTTCGGCACTTCGTGCTTTGTTTTTTGTCATGTTGATGTTGCCGTCCTTCGCGACATCGCACGCAGATGTCGACGACGATGCCACGATTCCCGCGAGCGCCTTCGAGCTGGTCGTCGTCGAAGCCGAAGGCTGCATCTATTGCGAGCTGTTCCGCCGCGACGTGCTTCCGGCATACCAGGCTTCCGAACAGTCTAAGAACCTCCCTGTGCGCTTCGTCGACATCAACGACATCGCAGCAGATCACCTCGACTTCACGTCCTCCGTCGACATCGTCCCGACATTCGTCGTGGTGAAATCGCGCCACGAGGTCGGCCGCATTTCGGGCTATGTCGGACCCGAGGACTTCTTCCATTCGATCAGCTATCTGCTCGCGCAGGCGCCTTGAGGCGAAAGCCGGACCAAAAGGTCGCAAATCGCCGCCTTCAGGTGCGAAAAGGACCCAAATTCCCAAGGATTGGCACTTGAAACCCTTGTAAATCCGGGCCTGCTCCTGTACCGACGCGGTTTCCGTTTTTCCGGATTTGGACGCCATCATGAGCCGAATCAGGCCGCACGTCGGAATCATCATGGGAAGCCAGTCGGACTGGCCGACGATGCAGCATGCGGCCGACATTCTGACCGAGCTTGGCATTGGCTTCGAAACCCGGATCGTATCGGCCCACCGTACGCCGGAGCGGCTTTATAGCTTTGCGAAGGGTGCCAAGGCTGCGGGCCTCAAGGTCATCATCGCCGGGGCCGGTGGCGCCGCGCACCTTCCGGGCATGACCGCCTCGATGACGACGCTGCCTGTCCTCGGCGTTCCTGTGGAAACGAAAGCGCTCAAAGGACAAGACAGCCTCTATTCGATTGTCCAAATGCCTGCCGGGGTCCCCGTCGGAACGCTCGCAATCGGCGAAGCTGGCGCCAAGAACGCCGGATTGCTCGCTGCAGAAATTCTCGCGCTATCCGATCCCGCACTTTCGGAGCGGCTGGAGGCGTGGCGCAAGCAGCATTCGGCCGACGTCGCCGAAACGCCTATTCAGGGTTGAAGACAAATCGCGATGACGGCATTCCCTCCCGGCTCGACGATCGGCATCCTGGGTGGCGGGCAACTCGGCCGCATGCTCGCCATGTCGGCTGCGCGCCTCGGCTTTAAAACACACATCTACGCGCCCGAAGCGGACAGCCCGGCCTTTGATGTCGCCACAGCTCACACGATCGCCGACTACCAAGATGAGGCGCAGCTCGCCGCTTTTGCGAAGTGGGTTCATGTCGCGACCTACGAATTCGAGAATATCCCCGTGGATACGGTCGAATTCCTTTCGGCACGTATTCCCGTGCGACCCGGCGCAAAAGCGCTCGCTTGCGCGCAGGATCGCATGAGCGAAAAGTCTCTCGCGCGCGAACTGGGTGCGATGACCGCCGAGTTCGTCGCGATCGACAGCTTTGCCGACCTGTCGACCACGCTCGACAACGGCTTCCCGGTACCGTCGGTTCTGAAGACGCGCCGCTTCGGCTATGATGGCAAAGGCCAAGCGAAAATCATGACGCGCGGTGACGCACAGGATGCCTGGGAAGCCATGGCCGATCAGCCGTCAATCCTCGAAAGCTTCGTCACTTTCGGCGCCGAGATCTCCGTCGTCGCAGCCCGCGGGCTCGACGGGGCGTTCAGGGCTTTCGACGTCACCGAGAACGAGCACCGGAATCACATTCTTCATCGCTCCGTCGCACCGGCGCTTCTGACGCCTGACACAGCGGCCGAAGCGATTGCCATCGCCCAGAAGATTGCCGAGAAGCTCGACTATGTCGGCGTCTTCGCGATAGAATTTTTCCTGGTCACGGAGAATGGCCGCAATCGTCTCTACGTCAACGAGATGGCGCCACGGGTGCACAACTCCGGCCACTGGACCATGGATGCCGCGCTGACCTCGCAATTCGAGCAGCACATACGTGCTGTCGCCGGATGGCCCCTTGGCGCGCCCACGCTGAAAGCTCCCGGCGCCGAGATGATCAACCTGATCGGCGACGACATTCTTGGCTGGGAAAGGATTGCCGCCGAACCCGGCGCTTTCTTCCATCACTACGGCAAGAAGGAAGCGCGACCCGGGCGCAAGATGGGGCACGTCAACAGGCTACTAGCCAAGAAACCCTCTTAAGAGACTGGCGGCACTACGTTCTTCGCCGCAGCACAATGTTCCGCCAGACAAGATGGTTGCCTGTGCACTACGACACACGCGAATGTTGTAAGTCCGGGCGATCAGCAAGCTTTGCATAACGAACAAACAAACCAAATCCGGCGATCGGCATCGGACTCCCCCCTAATTCATGTGCAGTTAATCGTTGAAAGCGGATTTTGGGAACCGCATATCGTGAACAACGTTGCGCAGTCAGCAGCGTGGAGACGCATACGAGGCCGCTCTCGCGGCACCACCCCCGTCAGAAGAAAACAATAGGAGCCACAATGAAACGCACATTGTTATTCGTAATGGCGTTGATCGCGGCATTGGCCATGCCCGTCGTCGCCGAAGCGAGACACGGAGGACATCACGGAGGCGGCCATCACGGAGGCCACCATTTCGGTCACCGCGGCGGTGGCCATCACTTTGGACACCGCGGTTTCCGCGGTCATCATTTCCGCGGCGGACGTCACTGGGGCCATCGTGGCCACTGGCGTGGACGCCATTGGCGCGGCGGACGCTGGTATGGCCATCGCCGTTACTGGCATGGCCGTTGGTGGGCATATGGCGTTGGCAGCTGCTGGCGCTGGTCGCCGTACTACGACCGCTTCATCTGGGTCTGCTACTGACGCGACCTGAAGCGCGAATTCATTCAAAAACATCGGCGGCCTCGCTTCACGCGGGGCCGTTGCTTTTATGCGCGGGCCACGAAGATATCTGATGCCACGCGTTCATCACCCTCCCGCACACTTGACACCGCATCGCGCACAGGGCGATTGATGCGCCCACGTTCGAATTGAGAAATCAGGAGACGCAGGCGATGGACGCGAAGTCGGCCATTATCGGAGTGCTCGTTGTCGTCATCGCCGTGCTCGGCTACATGCTCTGGGATGCGAACCAGACGAAGGTGAAAGTCGACCTGCCGGGGATCAAGATCGAGGGGCGGTAGCGGCAACACTACGAGCGTCATCTCCGCGACGCCTTCCTTCACCACTTCGTCGAAAACTATAATCGAACTCGCCTCAGGTGCCTCGATTATCAGGCCCCCGCCACTCTCATCGCTAATCCTCCGGGACACAACACGTAGGCGGGGATCTGTCCAAACGTCCATTCGTCGTGAACAGCGCCCTGGACGGATCCCAGCCTTCCCCGGGATGACGATGTGAAAGTTAGGAATCGACCTCCCACCAAAAATCGATGG
>CAYYDL010000788.1:0-2116 GCA_964470545.1 uncultured Hyphomicrobium sp.
GGGACGACCAAGCTGCCTCTTGAAAAATGAGGTTTTTCAAATTTATATTTTGCGTCAATCAGAGGCGTAGCCGCCATGCCGCACCTCTTCAAAGCTGAGGAATGGAATACCCTCTCACCTCTCGAACGCGCCGCGCTTTGCCGCTTATTGGCGGAACAGGCACGGCTCTTAGCCGCGCAGGCAAACCCCCATCATCGCGACACATACGAAGCTGTGGCACGTGGCTGGCTGACTCTTGCGCAGGATTTGGAGCGTGAGGCGAACATTCCTACACAGAGGATCGGCAACGGTGGCCGTTCAATGGGGATTGATTAGACTTGGTTTCAGACAGGATTCGGCATTCCGAAAACTGAGGGCGGGGGCGCCCCAACAGTTGGGGCAAGGCCTTCAACGGAAGTGTGGACCAATCTAGATCCTGCCCTCACCTCGAGAAACCAAAGGTTAAGTTGTGCGTTGGCGGTGGAATTTGTCGGGAAACTTGGGCGCTTGGATCAATTGTCGCATTCGAAAAACACCTTAGCGGCGCAGCAAGTCGAGGGGCCGCGCCTGGACGCGTCCTCGTTTCAAGGCGATTCCGAGTTCTATGACCTGTTTGAGAACGGCGCGGTAGCTCTCCACCTCGTGGGCGCAGATGGAACCATATTGCGCGCCAACAAGGCTGAGCTGGCGCTGCTCGGGTACGCGCCCGAAGAATATGTCGGACACAACATAGCCGAGTTCCACGCTGATGCGCAGGTAATTCAAAACATTCTCACCCGACTGGCAAACGGTGAGACGGTCAACAAATGTCCCGCGCGGTTGCGGGCGAAAGACGGCTCGAGCAAGCATGTTTTAGTTACTTCTAGTGTAAACTTTCGCGACGGTGTCTTCATCAACACTCGTTGCTTCACGCTCGATGTCACCGAGAAACAATTGGCGGAGGATCTTCTTCGCGAGCAGGAACAGCGGCTGGCGGCCACCTACAACCACGCAAACGTAGGCATTGCCGAGACCGATGCGACAGGGCGGCACCTACGGGCTAACAGTGCGCTTTCGATGATTACCGGCTATAGCCAAGAAGAATTGCTGAATCGCACGTTTTTCGACAACACGCACCCCGAAGATCGCGACGCCGATCGCATCCAGTATCATCGAATGATTGCGGGCGAAATTGACCGCTATGCGCTGGAAAAGCGCTACATAAAAAAAGGCGGCGAACACGTCTGGGTACGCATTGAAGCGTCTTGCGTTCGCGAGCAGAACAGAAAATTCCGCTATGGTGTTCGTATCGTTCAGGACATTACGGAGCAGAAGCGTGCCGCCGACCTGCTGCGCGAACGCGAGTCCCAAAATGCAATGGAACTGGACGCACTCGTCCGTCTCCAAGAGGTAAGTTCGCGTTTATGGAGTATGCAGGACATCGAAGCGGGGCTGCAAGAAGCACTTGCTGCGACGATCGAAATGCTCCGGGCCGACAAGGGTAACATCCAGCTTCTCGATCCTGAGCGGCAGGTTCTGACCATCGCGGCACAGCAGGGATTCGAGCCCGATTTTCTCGCTTTCTTCAAGGAAGTATCGACCGAAGACAGCTCTGCCTGCGGCCGCGCATTGCGGGATAGAATGCGCATTATAATTCGCGATGTCGATACCGATGCAGACTACGCCGCCTTACGGGAAATTGCGCGCAAAGCGGGTTATCGCGGCGTTCAATCGACGCCTCTGTTCTCCCGTGATGGACGGCCGCTTGGCATGATTTCGACGCATTTTTGCGAGCCGCACGCTCCAACCGAGTTGGAGTTGCGGCGTCTCGATCTCTACGCAACTCAGGCATCCGACTTCATCGAACGCTGCAGGCAGTATGAAGAGCTGCGCCACAATGAAGAGCGGCTGAGGCTCGCAACGAATTCTGCCGACGTCGGTTTCTGGGACGTCGACAACGCTGTGGGTGCGCTCATGTGGCCGGCACGCGTCAAGGCCATGTTCGGCATTTCGCCCAATGTGCCCGTGACGATGCGCGATTTCTATGAGGGCCTGCATGCTGAGGATCGCGACCATGTGAGCGCAGCTTTTTCCGCAGCGAACGATCCCAACCTGCGGGCACTCTACGATGTGGAATATCGTACCATCGGCAAAGAAG
>CAYYDL010000789.1:0-2879 GCA_964470545.1 uncultured Hyphomicrobium sp.
AACGACGCTCTTGGCAGGCGCGGCGTTGCCATGCCCGTCGAGGGCTGTTAGGACCATGAATGCGAGGTTGCTATCCAGCGGAAGTGGACCCAACTGGCGGACGGTCTTATCCTGCTCCGGCTCATACGGCGCCACCAGCCGAAA
This sequence comes from uncultured Hyphomicrobium sp., assembly GCA_964470545.1. Lineage (GTDB taxonomy): Bacteria > Pseudomonadota > Alphaproteobacteria > Rhizobiales > Hyphomicrobiaceae > Hyphomicrobium_B. The sequence continues at coordinate 145 of CAYYDL010000789.1, forward strand.
GCGATGCTGACATGCTTGCCTTGGCGGATATGAAGTTGAATCCGAAGTCTGCGCCGCTAGGAGCACAGGGCACGCTGCAAGCGGCAACAAACCGAAGTACTTCATCTCAACACCTCGTTCGTGGCCACCTAATGCCCGATTTACCCTGCGAGCGATTTCATACAAGGCGGCGGCGTAGCCGCCGCTTCCACAACTCGCTCGTCGGGTTCAACGACCGTTAGGCAGCGGGCGTATCGACTGCTCGTTGAAGTCCCGCGCGACCGGCATCGATGAACTGCTGAAAGTCGAAGTACTTAACGAGCCGCTCAATCCGGAAACGCGACTGCAAGCGTGTAGCGATTGCCATCGCATCCGGATTCACGATGGCGACGGCGGGCGCACTTTCACGGCTTGAAAGCGCCGTGCGAAGCACGGACGAGAAGTAGAGGTCTGCCACTGGAAAAGAGTATCCGATAAACACGAGAATCTTCGCAGCTTTCATCTCCTTCTCCATACTCTCCCAGATCTCACGCACCTGCGCAACATCATCTAAATATCCACGCACTTCTTCACCCGCAGACCCTGCCTCTGGCGCTTGAACGAACTTCAGATGCGTCGGCGCGACGATCACTGGACGCGAGGCCGATGAAACTCGCCTGACATTTCCGTTCGTTCGTTGCCAGTTGATAGATCCATGCGGTTTAAGAATGCGAAGCTTGCCGGTACAGTCCTCGATGCCGGCATACCCCCATGGAACCGAAGCTGGAAAGGAACGCTCAAACACGGTGTCGTAGTTGAATGAGACGATTGCGTCTCGCGATCTAACGTGCTTCGTGTGGAAGTCGCGAACGAGTCGGCGCGAGAATTTATCTGGCGCGAAACGGGCGAACACTGAACTAAGATGCTCGACCAGGTCAACCCAAGTGCGATCGGCGTATGTCTTAAGCTGGGGGCTGCTCGACGGCGCCTTGCTGCGCTCACTCAGGAACGTAAACACTTCTTCAACATCGATGCGCGCGAGCATGCGCCGCCGGTCCTCAGCAGAACTACGGGCGGGCGCGCGGTGGTAGCCGAGAAAATATCGAAACAGGAAGCTTTCAACGCGACGTCTCGCCTTAGTGTTGCCGGCGAGACGAAGAAAGACGTTCCAGAACTCGCTCTGTACCGGAATGCCGATACGGCCTCCGCCCTGGATCGATACATGGGCGCCGATGGCTCTCGAAGCCCCGGCGCCAATGAGATAGAGGATCTTCCGGCCGTGTGCCATTGTCTGTTACTAGAGGTGGGATCGCTGCCTAACGCCCAAGTTCAGTTGCAAGCGAGTCAAAAAAAGCGCGCGGCAGAGCCGCGCGCAAATCCGAAGATCGCTTGTCAACTGCAACGTTCGTTAGGCCGTCGGCTCGGCGAACGTCGGTCCGGGCTACTTGGCCAAGAGCGTGCGCGCGACGATACGCTGTGAGACAGTAAAGGCGCGGCTGACGACGTTTGAGTTACCCGCGCTCAAAAGTCCCTGGGCAAGCTCCGACGTTTCGTCAAACTCAAAAGGAGAAAAGCGGAAAACCTTCTCGCTTTCAGATGTCTCGGCGACAGTCGGCTGCGGGAGCGACGGGATGCGGAACGCGGAGGTTTTCATGCGCATAAGTGTCGGGCTCGGGATGGCAAAACTCAATACTTCGGCGTATGTTCGGTTATTGCCGATGGTAACCTATTGAATGGCAACACGTTGCCACCTTGCCGTCTTTTCCACGGCCGACATCTGGACATCGCCTCCTGCCACGCGAGTTGCAGAAAGAGCGCCATCCGTGCGGTGTTCCGTGGCCAGTCGGGGACTCTCGATTACCGCATTCACGATGGTGTAGTCCACTTGGATGCCGGGCTGAGCCATCGCTTGAAGCGAGTTGTTCGCCGCCTGGGTCCATAACTGCTGGAGAAGCTGCGCCGGAGTGTTGGGCGGCATTACCAGCGGCGCGGTCGGCGCTAGAGCCCCAGCGCCGCCGTTGGCAAGAAAATGATGCAGTGCGTTGAACGGCATCCGTAGGTCCATGTAGGCCTCCAAGCCGACGTACGCATCCCAGATCAGTTTTTCGAGATCAGCGTCGCTCTCTCCAATTTTCAGACCCAAGTCTCGCGCACGCGAGCGGGATACCGCGTCACCGTGGGCGAAAAACTTCTTATTCAGGCTTTCGGCAATGGTGCGAGCGCGGGCGCGATCCTCGTCACCCTTCATATGCATCTGAAGCAGCCGCTCCCCAATATCGGTAGCCAACTCGCTTGCGCGCTTAGCCGCACCGATGTTGACCGGATCAACAGCAGCAAACAGGCGGTCGATCACCGACGATACATGCGCCTGCTCGGTTAATCCGACCTCCGTGTTGAGGAACCTCAGGAACGCACCGACGTCTTCAAAGGCGAACTGCCGCCTACTCCCGTCCGGCAATTGCATTGTAATCTGCGGATCGATCGGTCCGAGCGAGGCGTGCGGATGCATGATGATCTCGTCAGCGCCCATCGAAAACACGGTAGCAGCGCTGAAGGCCATGTACGGAACAAGCACTGCAACATGTTCAAATTGCTCACGCAAGACCGACATGAGTTTCCATGCCGTTAATGCATCGCCACCCGTGCTGTGGATGAGGACATCCACACTCTTGCGGTCTTGGATCGCCTCGATCTGATCAATGAACTCGCGGACTGCATCGCCCGCCATCATCGCGTGGACACCCGCTCGAGTGCTCGTGGCATACACAATCAGCGGG
>CAYYDL010000790.1:0-8736 GCA_964470545.1 uncultured Hyphomicrobium sp.
CCTATGATCGTATCGGCCGTGTCGTAAATGTCGCCCGTCGTCATCGTCTTGGACGTCAAGGCCAGGATCAGGATCGGCGCGCCCGATGGATTGTACTTGCGAAATGTCGGCACCTGCGGGAGATCGCCCGGCAGATCGGCCGTCGCCGCGTTGAGCGCCGCCTGCACGTCGCGCGCCGCACCATCGACGTTGCGATCAAGATCGAATTGCATTGCGATCGACGTCGACCCGAGCGAGCTCGTAGACGTCATTTCCGTGACGCCCGCGATCTCGCCGAGACGTCGTTCGAGCGGCGAGGCGACGCTGGCAGCCATCGTGGCAGGATCGGCACCGGGTCGTGTCGCCATGATGCGAATGGTCGGGATCTCGACCGATGGCATGCTTGCGACCGGCAGGAAGAAGTAGGCGACAGCCCCGACGAGAAACAGCCCGATCGCGAGAAGCGCCGTGCCGATGGGTCTCTCGATGAAGATGCGCGAGACGTTCATGGCGCTACTCCGCAGCCTCGCGGTTGGCCGCCGTCACCGACGCATGCGGAGCGATGGACTCCTCAGACGCTTCACCGCCAGAATCCACGGCGACGGCTCCGCCGAGACGCGCCCTGAGCCGTTCCATCGCCAGATAGATGACCGGCGTCGTGTAAAGCGTCAGCAGCTGGCTGAGCAGCAGGCCGCCCACAATGGTGATGCCGAGCGGGTTCCGAAGTTCCGATCCGGTGCCGCTTTCGAGCGCGAGGGGCAAGGCGCCGAAAAGCGCCGCGAGCGTCGTCATCATGATCGGCCGGAAGCGCAGAAGTGCCGCTTCCTTGATCGAATCCCGGGGCGAAAGCCCGAGTTCGCGCTCGGCTTCGAGCGCGAAGTCGATCATCATGATGGCGTTCTTCTTGACGATGCCCATCAGCAGAACGATGCCGATCAGCGCCACGAACGAGAGGTCGTTTCCGGTAAGCTCGAGCGCCAATGCCGCGCCGATACCGGCCGACGGCAGCGTCGTCAGAATCGTAAACGGATGGATCAAGCTTTCATAGAGAACGCCGAGCACGATGTAGATCGTAACGATGGCGGCCAGGATGAGCCAGGGCGTGTTTTTGAGGGACTTCGAGAACTCTGCGGCATCGCCATAGAACGTTCCCGTCACCGTTGGAGGCAGGCCGATGGATGTCTTGGCGTTGTCGATGGCGGCCAAGGCGTCGCTCAGCGACGCATGCGGCGCCAGATTGAAGCTGATCGTGATGGCCGGGAACTGATCCTGATGGCTGATCGCAAGCGGCGCCGTGTCGTACGTCACTTTGGCGACAGCCGTCAGAAGAACCGGAGCCCCCGCCGTCGTCGAAGCAACATAGAGCCTGTTGAGACGCGACGGATCGCTCCGGTACTGCTCCGCCGCCTCGAGCACGACACGATATTGGTTGGCCTGTTCATAGATCGTCGAGACTTGCCGCTGCCCGAAAGCGTTGCTCAGCGCGTCGTTGATCGCCTGCATCGTGACGCCGAGGCGGCCCGCGGTAACGCGGTCGACATCGATCCGCGCGATGAGCCCGCCTTCGACCTCTTCGGACGCAACGTTGCGCAGGTATGGCGAGGACTTGAGCGCATCGCCCATCTTCTTCGCCCATTCGGCGACCTCGTCGACATCCGTGCTGGCCAGCGTGTACTGGTAGCGCGCCCGGCTCGACTGCGTCGAAATCTGCACGTCCTGCACCGGCAGAAAATAGACCATCGTGCCGGGAATGGATTTCACGGCGTGCTTCAATCGCTGGATTACCTCGACGACGTTGGCGTTCCGCGCGCTACGCGGTTTCAGCATGATCTTGAGATTGCCGACGTTCGTCGTGGCGTTGAGCTGGCCGATGCCGATGATCGATGCGACGCCGGATACGTCCGGATCATGCGCGACGACGGCTGCGACCTGCTGCTGCACTTTCTTCATTTCGTCGAACGAGATCTGCGGGCTACCCTCGACGACAGCAGTAATCGCGCCGGTGTCCTGATCGGGCAGGAACCCCTTCGGCATGATCACGTACAGCCAGACCGTGATCGCGACTGTCAGAAGCGCGACGAGCAGTGTCGCCGCCTGGTGGCGAAAGACGAATTCGAGCGAGCGGTCATAGCCCTTGATCACCCGCTCCATAAAGCGGCCGATAACACCGGATTTCTCGTCGTGCCCGCCCCCGCGCAAGAGCTTCGAGCACATCATTGGCGTCAGCGTCAGCGAGACGACGGCCGAGACGACGACTGCGATGGTGAGGGTCAGCGCGAATTCGCGGAACATCCGTCCGACGAGGCCGCTCATGAAGAGCAGAGGAATGAAGACGGCGATCAATGACAGCGTCAGCGAGATCACCGTGAAGCCGATTTCGCGGGCGCCGTCGAGCGCCGCCTTCAACGGCTTTTCACCCTTTTCGATATGACGGACGACATTCTCGATCATCACGATCGCGTCGTCGACGACGAAGCCGGTTCCGATCGTCAGCGCCATCAGCGAGAGGTTATCGAGGCTGAAGCCGCAGAAATACATGACGCCGAACGTGGCGATCAGTGAAACGGGAAGCGCGACGCCGGCGATGATCGTTGCCCGCATCGAGCGCAGGAACAGAAGCACGACCATCACGACCAAGCCGACGCTGAGCACCAGCGTGAACTGCACATCGTCGACTGAGGCTTTGATCGTTCCGGTTCGGTCGCTCACGACCTGCAGATCGACGCCTGCGGGCATCGCTCGCTCGACGCGTGGCAGTTCGTTCTTGATGCGCTGGACCGTTTCGAGAACGTTGGCGCCGGGTTGTCTCTGGACATCGACGATGACCGCGGGCTTGCCGTTGTACCAGCCGCCGACGCGGGTGTTTTCCAGTCCCTCGCTGACCTTCGCGACGTCTTTGATCCTGACCGGTGCATCGTTGCGGTAAGCGACGATGACATCCTCGTAGACCTTCGCCTTGTCGATCTGGTCATTCGCGGCGATCGTGTAGGATTGCTTGGCGCCGTCGATCGAGCCTTTTGGCCCGGAGACGTTGGCGCTAGCGATCGCGGCGCTGAGGTCGGCCATGCTGAGGCCGTAGCTCGCAAGGCGCGAGATATCGGCTTCGACCCGAACGGCCGGCTTGATGCCGCCCTCGATCGACACGTGGCCGACGCCCGAGACGGACGCCAGGCGTTGGGCGAGAAGCGTATCGGCGAGATCCGAAAGCGATCTGAGCGATTGGGTATTCGATGTCAGCGCCAGCGTGACGATCGGCGTGTCCGCCGGATTGACCTTCGAATAGGTGGGAGGATAGGGCAGGTTCTTCGGCAACGTCGAACCCGCAGCATTGATGGCCGCCTGCACGTCCTGGGCGGCGGCGTCGATGTCGCGATCGAGATTGAACTGTAGCGTGATGCGGCTCAAGCCGAACGAGCTCGTCGAAGACATCGACGCGAGCGACTGGATCTGCCCGAACTGCCGTTCGAGTGACGCCGTGACGAGCGTCGACATCGTCTCGGGGCTCGCGCCCGGAAGTTCGGTTGTCACCTCGACGGTCGGGAAGTCGACCTGCGGCAGCGACGAGATCGGAAGCGCGAGATATCCGAGGATACCGCCGAGAAGGGTTGCGAGCGCGAGAAGGGATGTCGCGATCGGCCTTTCGATGAAGGGCCGGGAAACGCTCATGGCGATTGGCCGTTATCCCGATGTTGGCGATGCTTGCCCGATTGCTTTCCATCGGCCGACGTCGAGCCAGTCACGAGAGCGGCCTCCGTCGCAGACGCGGGCGGCGCTGTCAGGCCATTCGCGTCGGCAGAAGCCGATTTCTTCCGGTCGAAAGACTTCTTGTGATGCTGTGGTTTCGTATCTGGAGGGGGCGACGTACCATCGCTTACCGAGACGGTGGAACCGTCCTTCAGCCGGGCGAAGCCGCTCGTCACCACGGTCTCGCCGGGTTTCACGCCTTCGGCGATGACGGCATATTTTTCATCTTGCCGTGAAATCTTGACGTTCCGCATTTCGACGGTGTTGTCGGAGCTGACGACAAAGACATAGGTTCCGTCGGGGCCGCGCTGCACGGCTTCCGTCGGCGCTACGGTCACACCCTTGAGCGTATCGACGAGCAGCCGCACATTGACGAACTGGCCGGGCCAGAGCTGACGCTTCTCGTTCGGGAATTCCGCTTTGAGCTTGATCGTGCCCGTCTGCTGGTCGACCTGATTGTCGATCACCTTCAGCAAGCCGACGTCGAGTTCCGTCTGGCTGTCCGTTGACAGGGCCTGCGCCGTCATCGGACCCGCTTGGATCGCGGTGGCGAGTGCGGGCAGATCCTGTTGCGGCAGCGTGAAGATCGCGGTGATCGGCTGCACCTGCGTAATGACGACGATGCCAGCGGTATCGTTGGCGTGGACGAGATTGCCCTCGTCGACGAGCCGGATGCCGGTGCGCCCGTCGAACGGTGCCACGATCGTCGTATAGTCGAGGATGGCTTGCGCGTTTTCGATCGAGGCGACGTCGGCTTTGACTTGCGCTTCCTGCTGCTTGATCAACGCAACCTGCGTATCGATCTGCTGCTGCGAGATAGCGAGCGTGCCGACCTTCTGGAAGCGCTCGAGATCGTGCTTGGTATTGGCCAGCAGTGCCTCATCAAGGGCTTTTTTCGCGATCGCCTGATCGAGTTGCGCCTGATAGGTCACAGGATCGATCTTGGCGAGCAGGTCGCCCTTCTTGACGTCCTGGCCTTCCTTGAAGTTGACGCTGAGAAGACGCCCGTCGACCTGGGCGCGGATCGTCGCGGTATTCAAAGCCTTCACCGAGCCGACGCCTTCGAAATAGACGGGCACATCCGCCGTTTCGGCGGGCTTTGCGACAACAGCCACCGGTCCGCCGAATCCGCCATTGCGGGCGTGGCGCCCCTGGGTCGCGCCGTCAGGGGCGGTGCCGCTGTGCATCGTGTAATAGACGCCGCCTGCTATCGCACCGAGAACGACGATCGTTGAAGCCCACCGAAGTAGCGCCATAATCTCTCTTTTCAGCTCTCGTCAGCACCCCGGAAGCCTCTGCAACACGGTGCGTTTGACGTTCGTCCCAACACCCGAACATTGAAACGCAGCGTTCGGCGAAATCCGTTGCCATGGCAAGGGATGCTGGCGCATCGGCTGACACTGACGTGGCATAGGGGTGGCCGAAATATGCCCGCCCGTGCCGGGCAAGTCCCGGGAAGAGGCTGTCCGGGAGGCTTATGATCAAAATTAATCATGCAAAAACAGGGACTTGCCGCTCTTTGCGCGTCCGGCCATTCGGCCACTTCTGCAACTTCGGCAAAAAATACTTTGTCGGCGCATCCTGATCGTTAAGGGGTCCGAATTAGGTTCTGGAAACGGCGATGCGTGTCGAGGCGACGACGTGAAATCTTCGAAACTTTTCAACTGGCGGAGCTGGACCTCCGCCCATCGAGATCAGCTTGCGAGCATCGCCCGGGCCACCCCGGCGGCCATGATCGGGTATGCGATCAATGTTGTTCTGGCCGTCCTGGCCTTTCGCAATGTCATTGCGGCGCCGAAACTGGGGCTCTGGGCCGTGGCATCGCTGGCGATCTGCGGGACCGTCTTCGTGCGTTCCCTTCGGAGCGGGCAGCGACGACGTGAAAGATCGGAGACTGTTGGGCCGCACCGGAGCACGCGGAATGCGCTGCTGTATGCGGTGCTCCTCGCACTTCCCTGGAGCATCCTGGGGACGACCTGGTCGGGTTCGGTCGGCGACAGCGAAGTCATTCTCGTCGCGCTCGTCGTCGGCATGGCGGCGAGTGGTAGTATTCTTCTCGCACCGATCCCTGCCGCCGGGATCATCTATGCGTCGACGATTCTCGTCCCGCTTGGCGTGAAGTGTCTGTTCTTGACATTCGGCAATCATCTCATTCTCGGCGCGCTGGCCGTGAGCTATCTCGCCTTTCTCGTCGGCCTGATCGCATCGAACGCGAAGATCTTCGCCGAGCGCCTCGATGCGATCGAAAAGCTGAAAGAGTCGGTTACCGCGCTCGTGGCCGCCCGCGAGGAGACGGAACGTGCGGCCATGACCGACGGCCTGACGGGCGTCGCCAACCGCCGCGCCTTCATGGCCCGCTTGAACGGTCTCTGTAGTGACGATACCCGACCGCCGTCCTATGGCGTGTTCTATGTTGATCTCGACCGCTTCAAGAGCGTCAACGACGCGCTGGGCCATGCTGCAGGCGACGCGGTTCTGCGCATTGCCGCCGCACGCATCGAAAAGACCGTCCGAGACGAAGACCTCGTGGCCCGGCTCGGAGGCGATGAATTCGCCGTGGTCGCGCACGATGTTCCCGGCCGCGCCACCGCAAGCGCACTCGCCGAGCGTCTGGTCGCGTCGTTGAGCGAACCGATCTTCCTCGAAGGTCAGAGGATCCAGATCGGCGCGTCCGTGGGCGTCGCGATTGCGTCTGAGAATGATGCGACAGGTGACATCTTGCTGAAGCAGGCGGATCTCGCGATGTACGCCGGAAAATCAGCCGGGCGTCGTTCTCACTGCATTTTCGAGGCGGATATGCTGCGTTCGGCCCAGGAGCGCCAATCGCTCGAACTCGGGATTCGCGACGCTCTCGCAAAAAAGGAACTCGAACTTTATTATCAGCCGATCTGCAAATTGCCGAAGGACGAGATCATCGGCTTCGAATGCCTGATCCGATGGCGCCATCCCTCACGCGGCGTGCTCCCGCCCGGTCAATTCCTGAGCATCGCCGAAGAGATGGGAATGGCCAACGAGATCGGTGCGTGGGTCATCGAGCAGGCGTGCGCGCAGGCCGCTACCTGGCCGTCCAGCGTGATGGTGAACGTAAATCTCTCGCCGCTGCAGATCGCGTCCGATGACGTCGTCCATCGCATCGAGCAGGCGTTGCGCCAAACCGGTCTCCCCGCCAACAGACTGGAAATCGAAATTACCGAATCGAGCTTGCTGCAGAATGATCCGGTGACTCTGGATCAGCTCAAGAGATTGAAGGATCTTGGCGCCTCAATCGCGCTTGATGATTTCGGCACCGGGAACTCGTCGCTGAGTTACCTCGTCAGTTTCCCGATTGATCGCATCAAGATCGACCGCCTTTTTGTCAGCCAGCTCGGGCGTTCGAGAGAAAGCGATCTTATCGTGCGCTCGATTGTGCAACTCGCAAAGAACCTGAACTGTTCGGTCGTTGCCGAAGGCATCGAGACGGCGGAGCAACTCCAGAGAGTGCGCACACTCCACGTGTCTTATGGCCAGGGTTATCTTTTGGGGAAGCCCATGCCCGCGAAGGAAGCCACCGAGCTTCTCGCCTTGGGCAAAAGCGCCCACATTGCCCAAAGCGCCTGATCTGCGTAGACGGCGTGTGAATTAGCCGGTGGCTCTCGGTACGAATTTCAGTGCGACGCCATTCATGCAATACCGCAGTCCCGTCGGCTTGGGGCCATCCTCGAAGACGTGTCCGAGATGGCCGCCGCAGCGGTGGCAGTGGACTTCGGTGCGCGTCATGAAATAGCTCGTATCGACGGATGTTTCGACGGCCCCGTCGAGCGGCTTCCAAAAGCTCGGCCAGCCAGTGCCGCTATGATACTTCGTGTCCGACGAAAAAAGCGCTAGCGCGCATCCCGCGCAGAGATAGGTGCCGGGTGCGTCGTTGGCGTCGAGCGGTGAGGAACCTGCCCGCTCCGTGCCCTGCTTTCTCAGCACGTTGAACTCTTCGGGCGTCAGCTCCTTCCGCCACTCGGCGTCGGATTTGGTGACTTCGAATTTTTCGTCGGCCGTTTCGGCGGCAAAACCGGACGCCGGTTTGAGCGACGCAAATCCACCTGCCAGGGCAAGCCCCAGCCTCGAAAAATCTCGCCGTGAATACATCGGATCGATACCTTGGTTTTCGTTTCCTCGTCGGCGCCCTAAACGCCGTCTGCCGGAGAGTACGTCGCCTCTCTCTTGTCTGTTTCAGCCGTTGACCGGCTTTGTCGTTAAAGATCCGCAATCTCGATGCGTTTCTCAACTGCAATTTCGGCAGGGCTGAGGGTGCACCGGTAGCAAAGCATTTCGACGCCGGAGGCTGCTGCTGTCTGAAACGCCGCGGCGTACGCAGGATCGATGTCGGTCGCGAGCTTGAAACTTTCAGCGTCGCTGCGCTGCACAAGAAACACCATGACGGCGCGGTGGCCTTGCTCGACCATGCTCGCGAGCTCGCGCAGATGCTTGGCGCCGCGTTCTGTCTTGCTGTCGGGAAATTCCGCGAAACCGCTGTCGCGCATCAGGTGAACGTTCTTGACCTCGACGTAGCAGTCGCGCGAATCGCGCCCGCCTGAAAGCAACACGTCGATACGGCTGTTGAGCCCGTATTTCACCTCGCGCCGAAGCACCGAATACCCCGCGAGCTCGGGAATGAGGTCAGTCTCGATAGCTTCCGTCACGAGCGCATTCGGCCGCCCGGTGTTGATTCCGACAAGATGCGGGCCTTCGCCGAGATCGGCTTCGATCAGCTCCCACGAGTGTCGATACTTCCGCGTCGGACTGTCGCTTTCCGAAAGCCATACCTTTGAGCCGGGTCGCGTCAGTCCGAGCATCGACCCGGTATTCGGGCAGCTGGCGGTAACAGTGACGCCGCCAGCAATCGTCACATCGGCGAGGAAACGCTTGTAGCGCTGGATGAGGATGCCGGGGATCAGTGAGCGCGCGAATTTCATGGCCAACGGCTTATCGGCCTTCGCTATTCCCCTGCAAGTGTTTTCGCGGCGCGTTTGACAGTGCTAT
>CAYYDL010000791.1:0-7183 GCA_964470545.1 uncultured Hyphomicrobium sp.
AACCAAAGCCAATGCCGCGCCGACCGGACCTTCACCGAAGACGGCGCGCTTGCCGCCGTCGACCATGGGACCGGCAGCCGCCATCTCCTCATTCAGTTCGGCGAGACTGCGTGGCTCTCGTTCGCCGACCGGCGCAAAAAGGTCTTCCGCGAAGTCTTGGCCGCGCGACGCGAGCGAAGATTTGGAGACGTGCCTCGGCATGAACATTCCAATGCGAAACGCGAACGCTTTCTTTCACCACGTCCGATCGCAGCTTTTGTTCCACACCGGTAGCTATACGCTCTTGAAATCTGGCTGCCTATACGAATAGGACGCCGGAACTTGGGGTTCCGGCGTCCGCGTCTGAGGCAAGTCAGGGAGCACTGCCAACCTCAGTCGTGGAAAGTCTCTCCGTGGAGAGCGAGATCGAGGCCCTCGGCTTCCTCGGCTTCGCTGACCCTCAAGCCGATCGTGTACTTGATGAGAAGGAGAATGATGAGGCTCACGACGCCCGACCAGACGAGTGTCATGGCGACGCCCTCGACCTGTAGGAGAACCTGCCCCGGATTGCCGTCGAGGAGACCGGACTTTCCGGTGCCGCCTACTGCTTGCACGGCGTAAACGCCCGTCAGGATCGCGCCAAGAATGCCGCCGAGGCCGTGGACGCCCCAGACGTCAAGCGCGTCGTCATAGCCGAACATGTGCTTGAAGCCGGTGACACCCCAGTAGCAGACAATGCCAGCAGCAATACCGATGATGAAGGCGCCGTTGACAGAGACGAAGCCGCAGGCCGGCGTGATTGCCACGAGGCCGGCGATGGCCCCTGAGACAGCGCCGAGCAGGCTCGGCTTGCCCTTGAAGATCCATTCAACCAGCGTCCACGAGACAAGCGCTGCCGCGGTGGCGAGATGCGTGTTGATCATCGTGATGCCCGTTGACGCGCCAGCGCTGAGCACGGAACCGACGTTGAACCCGAACCAACCGACCCACAGCAGTGAGCCGCCGATCATCGTCAGTGCGAGGTTGTGAGGCGCCATCTGCTCGGTTCCGTAGCCTTTGCGCTTGCCGATCACGAGAGCAGCGACAAGGCCGGCGATAGCCGAGTTGATATGAACGACGGTGCCACCGGCGAAGTCTAGGACGCCGGCGCCAGCAAGATATCCGCCGGGACCCCAGACCATATGGGCGATGGGCGCATAGACGAAGATCAGCCAGAGGGAAAGAAAGATCATTGCGGATGAAAATTTCATGCGGTCGGCCGGGCCGCCGAGGGCGATCACGGGCGTGATGATACCGAAAGTCATCTGGAACATGACGTAGACGAATTCGGGGATGGTCGGGGCGAGCGGAGCAGGAGTATCCGGCGCGATGCCTGCGAGCATGACCTTCGAGAAGCCGCCGAAGAATGGATTACCCTCGGTAAAGGCGAGCGAGTACGCGACGACACACCAGATCACGGACAGAATGCCTGCCGCGAACGTGCATTGCATCAGGATGGCGAGCGCATTTTTTTTGCGCACCATGCCGGCATAGAAAAGCGCCAGGCCGGGGACGAGCATGGCAAGCACGAGCACAGATGATGTCAGCATCCATGCCGTGTCACCGGCGCTGATGGCCGGAGGTGGCGGCGTGGCAGGTGCCGCGGCGTCTTGAGCAAGTGCGATCGCCGAAGTCGCGAGAAGCATGATGGCACCGAGAGCCGGAGCTCCAAGCGACGATCGAAGTCTTGACTGCATTATTGGTCCCCCGTGTTGGTCCCTATTGCTTTGCGCCGCTCTGAGCGCTGTGCCGTGTTTTCTCAGAAGGCACGAATATTTCCCGCAAATAACGTGCCAAAAGCGAGAACTAAGCTGGGATGGGAGACAAACAGGAGATTCGCGAGCGACTTAGCTCAAGAACTGAGCGCTGTGATCAAATCAACGCCAATCAACAATGTTGCTTGGAAAGAAGCTACTCAGGCCGCTTAAGCGGGCGGCGCAATCGGCCAGCCCGCATCGACATACTTCCGAAACCAGGCGCTGAAGCATTGGGGATCGGCCTCGATCTGCTTGCGGAGGTCCTCCGGGCTAGACCAGCTGTAACCGTCACATTCCGCAGGATTTGGCGCGATTACACCATTGTAGGTGCCGCGGAAGACATGCACGAACTCGTGCTCGATGAGACCGGCATCAAGCTCTGCGCGATAGGTAAAGGTTCCGATCGGCATCAGCGGACAGACAATGCTCATCTCTTCGTTGAGGCGCCGCGCTGCCGCTTGGGCGGTCGTCTCACCAGGGCGCGGATGCCCGCAGCACGTGTTTGTCCAGAGACCGCCGGAGTGATATTTATCGATCTGCCGGCGCTGCAGCAGCAGGCGACCTCGGCTATCCCAAATCATCACCGAAAAGGCACGATGCAGGTTGCCCTGCCTGTGCGCATCAAGCTTCTCGGCGGTACCTGTTTCGTTGTCCTCGGGATCAACAAGGACGACTTCTTCGCGAAGCATGTGTCACATCCCCCCGATGTGCCCATAACATATGACGCCCCGGACTGCGATAGCATCCAACGCATTGAGGCAAAACGGCGTCTTCCGTCGCTCAACGGCGGTAGAAGCGCATCATGCGTTCGAAACTATGCATGATTTCATCCGCGGGATGATCAAAAACATCCAGTGGAATTCGGATGATACTACCCCTGGCCATGGTCCAGGGAAGACGCATCAGATAGCGGTAGAACGGGCGTTTGCGCCAGTCGGCAAGCAACGCCCGCTCAAGGGGGACTTCGAGCGTGATTCGCAATTCGTTGCTTGTTGCGCCGCGTAAGTCGACGCGAACGAGCTGCATCTGCTTGATCGACTTCCAGGCAAGAATCCCCAGGCCTTCGGCGAAGATTCCATACTGGCCCGCTCCGATGCGCGGTTTTCCGGTCTCGAGCAACGGATAGTTGTAATAGGCGAAGCCGAAGGCGAAAAACGATAGTGCGATCAGAATGACGTTGTGGATTCCGTATCCGATCGTCGCGAGCACTGCGCCGATCAGGCCGACGACATAAACGGGAAATTGAATCTCTTCGCGTTCATAGGCCACCGTGTAGCCATGCATGTCGTCCTGGCTCAAAGGGGCACTCTGCATGTTGGATTTCAATTGCCGCCGACGCATCAAGGAATGTGCCACGCGGGCGGAAAGCCGTTAAGCCCCTGATGGACTTCGCGCAATTGATTGGTCTGCGGAAGCTGGAGAAGGCCAGGCACTGAAGCTTGCTCAAGTCATAAGCTTTCGGTGATTGAAATGCCAGTATATGAGGCAGCGTTCCGGCCGATTTGCGGACGTGGCATCCAAGAATTTCACACGACGGCGTTCGTGGGCGAGAGCCGCTTTGAATGCTGTTCGAGACCGCGCGCAGTCGACGAATCACGATTGCACCGCAAAAGACATTCTCCAGAACTTGTCAGCAGACGTTTTGACGCGGAAACTCTCAAGAGTTCGAGTCGTGAGCGTGCTGACAGGGAGAAGAAAAAAATGGATCCCACTGCAGTAATCATTTGGCTCTTGATCGGCGCCGCCGCCGGATGGTTGGCCGGACAAATTATGAGTGGCGGCGGCTTCGGACTGGTTGGAGATATTGTCGTCGGCATAATCGGCGCCGTCATCGCCGGTTGGCTGTTCCCGTTCCTTGGACTTCGGTTGGGCGGCGGCATCATTGGCGAGATCATCGCAGCCGCAATCGGGGCGATCATATTATTGTTCCTGCTGCGCCTCGTGAAACGAGCCTAGCGACCGATATCCGCCAGAAACTGCGACGGCTGTCCGCGATGTCCGCGGGCAGCCGTTTCCATGTGACGGTGAGGCGCTCACGGAAACCGCTCAAAGATTAGGGTCGATCGTGACGACCAGCGTTCCCTGATAGCTTCCGGCAATGACCGGATTTCCGTTGAGGAGATTGACGTCGATAGTGATGGTGCCGTTCGACGTAATACCGGAAGGAACGTTCTTGGTCGTGCTGCTCGCTTGCGTGGCGACGTCGGTGCTGAGTACTGTCGATGCATTTCCGAAGTTCCCCGAGGCACGCCAGTTGATGAAGTTGTCGAATGCTGTTCGTGCGGGAATCGAGCCCACCGGCTGCATCGCGCTGCCGCTCAGGCGGAGAATGCTCGGCGCCGTGCACTGGACATTGTTGAAAATCGTCGACAGGACTACGCCGCTGTTCGGAATACCGTTGCTGATCGCCGATGTGAAATCGAGCGTCGAAGCGCTGGGCGCCGGCAGAACGCATTTTGACAGAACGTTGATGGAAGGTGTGAACGGTTGTTGGGCGAGAAGGGCTGTCGGCGCCGTGCCAAGCAAGTTTCCAAGCGCGACGAGTGTCAGACTGAGCTGAAGATCGGAATAACTTCCAGCCGCGACGAGCTGCCCTGCGGGAACTCTGATCCGCACGGTTTGTGTCGCGCTTCCGAGGAGGGGCAGCGTGAAATCCAACCGGTTGCCGACCGCGGGACTCGAGCCGGAAACATAGCCCGTCGTCTGCATCAAGGTCTGACCCGAAGTTGTCTCGACCGAATATTGCAGATTTGAGCCTCCTTGGCTCATGTACGCAGGCAGTCCGGCCGTCCGCGTGAAGGAGAGTGCCGCTTGGCACGCTGCGATGAGGGGCACGGAGATGGTGATTTGCACATCGAGAATTGTGTCGGAAACACTGAACGGATCGTAGGAGGAAAGGACCGTTGACGACGTCGTGACGGTCGGCGCGCCGGTCGTAATGCAGAGGGCCCGAGCTGGTTCGGCTCTGGCCGCGAGAACAAGCAGCGCAAAAAGTGCTGCCAGGACTCTCGGAAGGGCAACCCTCATTAAGCTGGCCCTCCAGGGCGAAGCGTGCCCGCCTTGAAAAGACCGACGGTACCGGCAGGCACGTCGATCGAGTAATGCGTCGGGGCGTCATCCGTCGCCATCTCGATCTCCCAATGCCCCGGCGCGAGCCCGTCGGCGGCAAAGCGACCTGCCGCGTTCGTGAAGATTTCAACTTGCTTCTGGGGATCTGAGGGAGATTTAGCCACGCCGGTCAGGAGCGAGACTGGCTCGCCATGCGCGTCGAGCAGCGTTCCGAAAACGGAAACGGAATAGGCAGACCCGACCTGATACCTGTAGCCGGCCTTATAGGGAGCCACCGTATCGAAACTGCCATTCCCGAGACTGTATCCGACCGGTAGATCCGGAACGTCGAAAGACAACGTGTTTCTTGCGTAGGCGGGGAGATCCGGAACCACGGCCGGTCCGAGCCAATCGCTTTCGCCTCGGATATCGTCGGCCGATCCAACGAGGATCGTTTTTCCCGCAAGACTGTCGTAGGGCGTCAGGATCGCGAAGCCATTGCCGCGAACGGGCCGGTCGATGCCGAACGCTCCATCCGCATAAGCAAGCGCGGCGCCCACTTCGACGCTCGTCACGTTGCCTGTCGGTTGTCCGCGGAAGTAATCGAATGCGGGTCCATGGAAACCGGAGATCTGCGAAACGCGAATGTCGGCACGATTGGCGCTGTACGTCGCGGACGCGTCGAGCGCACTCGTTTGCGAGCTGTCGTCCTGTTGCGCGACGACCGCCGTCTGCCAGCTGCCGACGCCTTGCCCGCTGCTCTTGTAACCCGAGACATACCCAGCCCCATTCAGTGTGTCATAGCTCGTCTCGATACGCGTGTTCTCCGCCGGGATGAAGGACAGTCGAACCATCAGACGAAACTCCGGATCGTCGTTGCCGATCGGATCGGCCAGGGCGTAGGACTCGTTCGAATAGCCGAGCGTCAAGGCGCCGCTCGACCAAGCCGTCAGTGGCCGCGACAGCGTGAGATCGACGCCATAGCGATTGCCGCCAAAGGTGAATGGCGACAGCTCCGGAGCCTCATCGTTGGCGAATTGGTATCGCGCGCCCAAGGTAGCCGTCGTTTCATTCGCTAGCGGGAACGTGTAATAGGCGGAGAGCCTCAGCCAATATGGAAATTGCGGATAAAGCACGCTGCCCGCATCGACGGAGAATTCTCCTGGGACGCGGAAATCCGTGCTGCGGTATTCCGCATCCATCCGCAATGTTTCAGGCCGTCCGGTCCATGTCGAAAGAGGGCCGCGGAAGTTTGCAAGCTCGTAGCTGAGTTGTGCGGCGAGCCCCAATCCGGTGTCGCTTCCGCTCATCGAGCCATCGATGCTGAATAGACCCCAAGGCGTCGCGACCGCCGCGCCGGTGCCGCCCATGAGGATACTCTGGTCACCCTGCAGATTGATTTCGGCTGTCGTTGCATCCGTCAGCCCGTACCGGAGAAAGGCCGTGGCGAAATAGGCGTCCGTTTCATAAATGCGCTCGCTATCGAGCAAATACGATGGAACGCCTGCGGACACCGACCACTCGCTTTTTCCGGCCGCAATGAGGTCTGTCCCGGCATACGTTGTGAAAGTCATCGTGCGCTGCCGGCCCATCGCATCCGTGATATGGAGTTCGACGTGGTTCGACCCGCTCGGCAACGGCACGTCGGAAAGATCGTAAGTTCCGGCGTTGAGATGGAGGCTGCGGACGGGGACGCCGTTGACGAACACTTCGACGTCCGAAGGTCGGTCGAGCCGGAACGTCGATTGCGCGGCGGACCGATAGCGATCGCCGTTCTGAAACGTCGTGGGAGACTTCTCGACCGTTATCCCGGCGATGTCGGGCGCCCTCTGGAAACCTATGGCGAAGACGTCGGCATCTCCTGCTTGAATGCGGATATTATCAGCAGGCAAATCGTAGACGAGGCGAGACCTCGTGCGTTTGAATCCCTGCCGGTCCTCATACACGCACGCTGCCCCGAGCGGACAGAGATTATCGGAGTCGTGTCCGTCGACCGTCGCATCCGTTTCGAGCACGATGTCCCACATCCTGAGCGCCGATTGCAGATTGAGATGGCCTCCGATGCCGGGCCGCGTTTCTCCGCCCCAATAGTAATCGAGACCTGCGAACGCGTTGATGAATCCGGAAATCGCCGCGGGCCTCTCCGGCGGCGCTCTTGTAATTCCGATGGGCCCGGGTACAGCGCTGTCGGAAACCGCCTTCCGATCATTGGGCGCTTTCAGGACGAGCGCCAAACGGCTTCGATCAAGACGAATATCGATGTTCGCGGACTTGAGCGCCAGCAGTGTGACGCGGCCGTTCCTGTCGCCGAGATCGCTGATACAGGCAAGTGCCTTCTGATCGAGTGTTTTCGAGAGAAG
>CAYYDL010000792.1:0-5593 GCA_964470545.1 uncultured Hyphomicrobium sp.
GCAGCAAACCGTGATGCAGGCTGAGGTAAAGCATCGCGAACAGCAGCCCTGCGAGACCGATCAAGTATGCGATGAGAATGCGGCGCCTTAGGTTTTTACCAATGACGCGCGCAATCCAGCCTTTGGCGATCCAGTTTCCCGTCACGGAAGCTGCCCGCAGAAAGGCCATGCGCGCGTCGAATTTCGGTCGCGTCGAGGCTGCGTCCGGCGCAGCGATGTCGCTCGCGGGGCCCTGTAGCGCCGCCGCAGCCGCGATGTCGTTGCTGTCTAGTGCCATCCCTTCCCCGGTGGCCGGTCGGGTCGCCTACTCTTTGAAGCGATAGCCGACGCCATAAAGTGTCTCGATCACGTCAAAATCGTCATCGACCTGCTTGAACTTCTTACGCAGCCGCTTGATGTGGCTGTCGATCGTCCGATCGTCCACGTAAACTTGGTCATCATAGGCGGCGTCCATCAGCGCGTCGCGCGTCTTGACGACGCCCGGGCGCGTCGCCAACGCCTGTAGGATCAGAAATTCCGTGACGGTCAGCGTCACTGGCTTGCTGTCCCAATGGCAGGTATGGCGCTCGGGGTCGAGCTTCAGCTTGCCACGCTCCAGGACACGCTTGGCCTCGTCCTCAGTCGTCGTGCCGTCTTTCGGCGACACGCGGCGCAGCACGGCCTTGACGCGCTCGACGATGAGACGCTGCGAAAACGGCTTTGCGATGTAATCGTCGGCTCCCATCTTGAGGCCGAACAACTCGTCAATTTCTTCATCCTTCGAAGTGAGAAAGATCACGGGCATCGTCGATTGTTGGCGAACACGACGGAGCAGTTCCATGCCGTCCATTCGTGGCATCTTGATATCGAAAATGCCGAGATCGGCGGGTTCTTCCGTCAGCGCTTCAAGGGCCGAGACGCCATCCCCATAGGTGCGCACCTTGTAGCCTTCGGCTTCCAATGCCATCCGCAACGAGGTCAGAATGTTACGCTCGTCGTCGACGAGTGCGATCGTGCTCTTTTCCTTCATCTTTTCCTCTTCTGCCCCTCAGCCGCAGCGGGATGCGCGCCGCGCCTCTCTGGCGCATATGGCGGCATGGTGAAGCAATTGTGGCACTCCGTCCAATGAGCGTCGGAGGCTGAATAATACCTGAATAGGCGACAAGCCCCCCATCGGCAAGCAAAGCAGTCATATTCTGTGCTTACAAATGCACATTCCGCTTGTTTGCCGCCGGTATCGGACCCATGGTCAGTGTCCGGACGATTCTTCAGAATTTGCAGCGGTAACATACTGTTACTGGTTTTTGCATGGGCTGGCCCGAGTAGGACCTTAGAATAGCTTGAGTTGAGGCCCATAATTGGTCATCCGAGGCCTACGTCAGAAAGGCCGGACCGAACGGCACAAATGCGTTGAGTCGTGCGTTGTTCAGCTGTGCCGATGTAATGCACTCATCCTGCGGCATCAGTGTTTTATCCAATAGGGCAAAGAGATCTATGACCGAGCTGTTTCCGACCCAGCCATCCCAGAAGGTTCGCCGTAATCTTCGCGAGGCGGAACTGATGGAGTTCATCATCCGCCGCGGAGAAGGCCGGCTCGTGCAGAGCGGCGCCATTGCGGTTGAAACGGGCCAGCACACGGGGCGATCGGCGGAAGACAAGTACATCGTTCGCGATGCCAACACGAACAGCGTGATCTGGTGGGACAACGCAAAAGAGATGTCGGAGGAGCAGTTCGACCGGTTGCTCGCGGATTTCATCTCGTTTGCGCGTCACAAAGAAATATTCGTGCAGGACCTCTACGCTGGTGCCGACAAGGCGCATCGCCTCAATACGCGGGTCGTGACCGAGCATGCTTGGCAATCGCTTTTCATTCGCCATCTCTTGCGGCGGCCTGAGGCAGATGAGCTTGACGACTTCCTCCCGGAGTTCACTGTCGTTGATCTGCCGAGCTTCCGCGCCGCGCCGCGCGATCATGGAACGCGCACCGAGACGGTGATCGCGTGCAACTTTTCGAAGCGGATCGTTCTCATCGGCGGAACGAGCTATGCGGGCGAGATCAAGAAGAGCGTTTTTTCATATCTGAATTATCTTTTGCCGACGAAGAACGTCATGCCGATGCATTGCTCGGCGAACGTCGGAGCCAACGGAGACTCGGCGGTCTTTTTCGGCCTATCCGGCACCGGCAAGACGACGCTTTCGGCCGATCCTTCGCGCGAGCTTCTCGGCGACGATGAACATGGCTGGTCAGAAAAGGGTATCTTCAATTTTGAGGGCGGCTGCTACGCGAAGACCATCCGCCTGTCGAAGTCGGCGGAACCCCAGATCTGGGCCGCTTCCAACCGGTTCGCGACGGTTCTGGAGAATGTCGTCGTCGATCCGATCACGCGCGTCCCGAACTTCGATGACAATCGCCTCGCGGAGAATGCGCGTTCGGCCTATCCACTCGAGGCCATCGCGAATGCAAGCCCCACGGGGACGGCCGGACACCCAAAAAACATCGTCATGCTGACGGCCGATGCCTTTGGCGTTCTGCCTCCGATTGCGAAGCTGACACCGAGCCAGGCGATGTATCATTTCCTTTCCGGGTTCACCGCGAAAGTTGCCGGGACCGAAAAGGGCATGGGCTCGGAGCCGAAGCCCACATTCTCGACGTGCTTCGGCGCGCCCTTCATGCCACGGCATCCGAGTGTCTATGGAAACCTTCTGCGCAAGCTGATCGCAGAGCACGGCGTCGATTGTTGGCTCGTCAACACGGGTTGGACAGGCGGCAAG
The DNA here is from genome assembly GCA_964470545.1 of uncultured Hyphomicrobium sp. Classification (GTDB taxonomy): domain Bacteria; phylum Pseudomonadota; class Alphaproteobacteria; order Rhizobiales; family Hyphomicrobiaceae; genus Hyphomicrobium_B. The sequence continues at coordinate 2,752 of CAYYDL010000792.1, forward strand.
TATGGGGAAGGTTCGCGCATGCCGATCAAGGTGACGCGTGCACTTCTGGATGCCGCCCTTTCGGGTGAACTCAAGTCGCAGCCGATGCGGATAGATCCTGTTTTCGGGTTCGCCGTACCAATGGGATTGGCAGGGGTCGAAGCGAAACTCCTCAATCCGCGGGAAACCTGGGCCGACCCGAAAGCTTACGATGCCATGGCGGCAAGGCTCGCGCAGATGTTCCATGACAATTTCGCGAAATTCGAGACCTATGTCGACGCGGACGTCATGAAGGCAAGTCCCGTGATTGGTCCGGCCGTCGCGGCGGAGTAACACTGCTGATTTCGCGAAAGATTGTTCTTGCCCTTTTCCTGGACGGCGAGAGAGAGGTGGTGCGTCGCCCGAGGCGTTGATCATCGTCCTCGTGGCGCCTAGATAGAAGCGCCGGCCTAAACTGGAGCTTCCGATCATGGGCACCCGTATTCCCTTCACACGTCCCGATGGCAAGACTGCGGAAGGGTATCTTTCGCTCGCCGGCAAGGCCAATGTGCCGGGCGTCGTCGTCATTCAGGAATGGTGGGGCTTACAGGACCAAATCAAGGGTCTTTGCGATCGCTTCGCGCTTCTGGGCTATGATGCCTTAGCGCCTGATCTCTATGCCGGCACTGTCATTCCATATCACGACGCAGAAGCCGCGGAACGGGAAATGAACTCGCTCAATTTTCTCGAAGCCGCCGATCAACTCGTGCGCGGCGCGGCGCAGTTTCTGCTTCGCTCCAGTCCAAAGGTTGCGGTGTCGGGCTTCTGCATGGGCGGCGCGGTCGCCATTCTCGCGGCGTGTCGCGCGCCGGAGTTTTCGGCCGTCGTGCCGTTCTATGGCCTCCCGCCCGAGACGGTTGCAAAGCCAGCTGACGTGAGGGTTCCTTTCCAGGGCCACTTCGCGAATTCGGACGATTACATAACGCCCCAGAAGGTCGGTGCCTTCGAGGCAGGCCTCAAAGCTGCAGGCAAGACGTTTGAGATCTATCATTATGACGCGAGCCACGCCTTCATGAACGAGCAGCGATCCGTTCATGACCGGCACTGCGCGGAACTTGCCTGGGAGCGCACGAGCGCATTTTTGAAGACGTATCTGGGTTAGCGAAACCGTTGCATCCGGCGCAGGCCGAAATCGCTTCAGTCCGAAAGTCGGCAAAAGCGTTTGTTTGGACGGATCCCACTATGCGGGGATGACGGTGAGAGGACGTGAGCCGTTAATTCCTGAAATAGCTTAGCTTCAGCAGCGGCCTAAATTCCAGGCGGCAACCCCGAAGGCTTCGGAGTGACATACGCCCGGAGATTACGACGGATGCTGACAAATACCGGTGGATTTGCCAACTCCCGTGGTTGGGCAGTCGTCATCCCTCTGATTAGTTGCAGTCAGCGGGAGGATTTTCTATGCGATTCTTTATGTCATTAGCGGTGGCCGCCACCGCGCTCTGCGGATGCGCGGGTCGAGATCCTAATCTTGTCCAGGCCGTCCAAGTTTCTGATCAGCAGCTAACGTGTGGTCAGATCTCTGCCGAGATAAAAGCGAATAATGAGAGAATTTCCCAACTCGCTTCAGAGAAAGGTTGGAAAGTCGCTCAGAACGTGACTGCTGGAATTGTTGGGCTTGTCATTTGGCAGTTTTGGTTCGGCATGGACTTAAAATACGCGGCAGGGAAAGAAGCCGCCGCTCTGTCCCAGCGAAACGAATATCTTGGAACATTGGCGGGAACGAAATGCGTAGGTCCCACGACGGCCAGTCTGCATTAGCTTTGTTTTAGTCGCGGTGTGCCGAGCCGCTATTTCCGAAAATCGCGAAGAGTCAGTAGCGGCTCGAACTTAAGGCCGACAGCCGTGAAGGCTTCGGCGGCGCCGTCCAAGCGATCGACGATCGTGATGACTCGGATGATCTCGGCGCCTGCGGCTTTCAAAGCTTCTGCGGCTTTGAGCGCCGAGCCGCCCGTTGTCGTCACGTCTTCAACGACGACGACCTTCTTGCCCGACATGCTCTCGCCCTTTGCCAGCCCCTCGACGAGCGACTGCGTGCCGTGTTCCTTCGCCTGTTTGCGGACAAAGAATGCGGGAAGGTTGCGTCCCTCGGTGAAGGCCACGGCCGCGACGCTCGAGGCGATCGGCACGGCGCCCATTTCGAGGCCGCCGATCAGGTCGGCATCGATGCCTTCGAGTTGGTCGAGAATCAGAGACGCGACCAGATAAGCGCCCTCGCTGTCGAGTATCGTCGGCTTCATATTGAAGTAAAAGGTCGACGTTTTGCCCGATGCGAGCTTGAATTCCGGGCCTTCCTGGAAAGACCGCAATTTAATGAGTTCGATAAGGCGCGCCCGGCGGGCGGCGCGATCAGCCGATTTTCCTGGCATCCGGACGTAGGCCCTTGCGTTTTGTCGTTCGGATGCGCAAACAGCCGAGTTCCGAATGCATGTCAAGTTTCGAGGGGGCCTACGTAGTGGATCGCCAGCGCACAATGTGGAACTGGTGGGCAATCTTGGCGGCAAAGCCCTGGGCACCGTCGCTGGCGCTCCTGGCGCTGTGTCTCGTCGTTTATTTGCCGGGCGTGCTGCGCCTGCCGGCGGTCGATCGCACCGAAATCATCTGGTCGGAATCAACGCGCGACATGGTCGATCGCGGCGACTGGACGGATCCCCGCTATGGGAAAGTCGTTCATCAGTATCGGCCGATAGGAACCTATTGGGCGCAAGGCGCAGCGCGTTGGCTCGCGGGATCGTCTCACGATCGCGATATCCGGGTGTACCGGATCCCGTCGTTGGCCGCGGTGACATTTGCGGTTCTGGCGCTCTTCTGGCTCGGGCGCGGGCTC
>CAYYDL010000793.1:0-2070 GCA_964470545.1 uncultured Hyphomicrobium sp.
CGTACGCCAGTTGTGTTGCGACGGTGCCGATTGCAATCGCGATCAGCCGTCTCGGCACGTTCGGTGAGATCAGCGCGCCGACCGTTCGTGTCGCGGAGGTCGTCCTCCTCAATCAATCGGCTCTTTTGCTGTTCACCGGTATTGCAGATCAGCTTTTTGGTGCGCCGAATGCGGTCGCGGCGGAGCAGAAGCTCGACGCCGGCGCCTGCTCGAAACCCGATGCGATCCACGACCTCGCCGCCCTTCCGGCAGGCCTCTTCGCCTCGCATATCGATATGGGGGCCTATATCGCCGGGCTTACCCATCATCGCGCTCTGGCGGCGCCTTATCATCGGATCGCCAATGCGATCATTGCCAACTACGAGATCTTTTCGGCGCGCGATCCAGAAAGCGCTGCTGTTGTTTTGAAGCAGCAACACGTGGATTACGTCGTCATCTGCCGGGGCCTCGACGGGCCACCGTCCACGACACCCGAGTGGAAAGGCACGCTCCGCGCCGATCTCGTGAATGGCAAGGCACCGGCTTACCTCGTGCCGGTTCCGCTTTCCAATCCGCATTCGCTCTACCACGTCTGGAGAGTGGATCGCGCGGCGATCAATCTTCCGCTTTCAAAGGCCGCTGCATCAACGCAGTGATTGCCTCATCGACGGTCAGCTGCCCCTGGACGATACCGTGCACGGCCTCGGCGATTGGCATGTCGATGCCGCGGGCGTGGGCCAAGCCGACAAGCGCCTTGCACGTATAGATGCCTTCCGTCACCGCTGCCCGACCGCCGAGAATTTCGGCCAGGCTTCGGCCTTCGCCCAAAGCGCGGCCGAGCGACATGTTCCGCGATTGTGGGCTTCCGCATGTCAGGATGAGATCGCCCAATCCGGACAGTCCAAGCAGCGTTTCGGGGCGCGCGCCCATGGCTTCACCGAAACGGCGAAGCTCGGCAAATCCGCGCGTCACGATCGCCGCGTGCGCGCTTGCGCCGAGGCCGCGACCGGCGACGATCCCTGCCGCGATCGCAAGAACGTTTTTGACTGCGCCGCCGAGTTCGGCGCCGAGAACATCGCTCGACCAGTAGAGGCGCATTTGCCGGGAGGAGAGACTGGCTGCCAACGCACGGCCAACGTTTTCATTGCGGCAGGCGAGTGTCAGTGCCGACGGCAATCCGCGTGCGACATCTGCCGCAAAGCTCGGGCCCGAGAGCACGGCGCGCAGGACATGGGGAGCAACCTCTTCAAGAACGTCGCCCATGAAGCGTCCGGTTGATTGCTCTATACCCTTCGCGCAGATAATGACGGGTGTATCGGTCGCGATCTGTTTGGCAAGCTTTCCCATCACGTCGCGCAAATGCTGTGCCGGAACGACAGCAAGAATAGCGTCCGCACGGGCGACGTCGGCGAGATTGCCGCTGGCGCGAATTGCGGGGTCGAGATCGACGCCTGGAAGGAATGTCCGGTTGACGTGGCGTGCGTTGATGTCTTCGATAATCTCGGGTTCGCGCGCCCAAAGAGCGACCGATCGGCCGTTGTGCGACAATGTCTGCGCGAGAGCCGTCCCCCAGGCCCCGCCACCGACAACACTGACCGAACGTATCTGCAAGGCTTCCCCCGACATCATCCGAGCTCCCATTTAGCACGGCATTCCGACTTACGGCCAAACTAGGCTTTGACGCCCGCGCCAATGGCCTTTGGCGCTTCGCCGTCGAGCGGCCAGCGTGGCCTCGCGGGTGCGTCGAGCGGATCGACATGGCCGCGCGCCAGGTGTTCTGCTCCCGCCCAGGCGATCATCACGGCGTTGTCGCCACAAAGCTCCAGCGGGGGCGCGTAGAAGGAGAAATCATATTCGGCCGCGACGTCAGTCAGGGCGGCGCGGATCGCCTTATTCGCCGCGACGCCGCCCGCGACCACAAACGGCCGGTGATTTTTGTCCGGGAAAAGCGTCAGAACGGTTTGCATCGCGCGGCGAACGCGGTCGGAGACGCTGTCGCAAACCGCGATCTGGAACGAGGCACAAAGGTCTGCAACGTTTTGCTTGGAGAGCGGCGCAGCGTGCATCGCGGCGTGGCGGCCGGCCGTTGTC
>CAYYDL010000794.1:0-3361 GCA_964470545.1 uncultured Hyphomicrobium sp.
AAAAGGTGCAGCGACAAAAACTCGACGCGCTGATCGGCCTTGCGGAGATGCCAGGCTGCCGCCGCCAAGCGCTGCTTGCTTATTTTGGTGAGACGCGTTCTGAGCCCTGTGGGAACTGCGACAACTGCCTGACACCCCCGCACACGGAAGACGGCACCGTGCTGGCGCAAAAGGCGCTATCGGCGGTCTATCGTACCGAGCAGCGCTTCGGTGTGATGTATCTTACAGAGGTCCTGACGGGCGTTGCCGACGAACGGATCATTCGCAACGGGCATGATCGCCTGTCGGTCTATGGTATCGGCAAGGATGTGCCGCAGGCGACGTGGAAGGGTCTGTTTCGACAGCTTACCGCGCTCGGCTACCTGTCAATCGACGATGAAGGCATGGGGTCGCTGGAACTCACCGATCGCGCGCGTCCGTTGCTCCGCGGCGAAGAGCGCTTCCTTCTGCGCGTTACGCGGCAGATCGCGAAATCGTCGAAGCGTTCAGTGTCTGTGGGGTTGAAAGTCGCACGCGAGAACCAGCCGCTGTTCGACGCGCTTCGCGCCGCCCGACAAAAGCTTGCCGCCGCCGCGAAGCTGCCGCCTTACGTCGTCGCGCAGGACAAAACGTTGATCGAGCTTTCGGAAAAGCGGCCGACCACGGAGAGCGCGCTCCACGACATCATTGGTCTCGGCGCCAGCAAGATCGCGCGGTACGGTGCGGCATTCATCGACGTCATTTCGCAGTTCAAGAAGCATCCCGCCCTCAACAATCGTTTGTCGGCGACGGTGAACGTGACGCTTGCGGCGCACCTTCGCGGGCTCGATGCAGAGGCGATCGCCGCCGAACGAGGTATAGAAGTCTCGACTGTCTACGGACATCTGGCGGAAGCCATTGAGGCCGGCATCATCACGGCGGACGACGCACTGAATCTCGATCCGGCGGAACGCGACGAAATCGAAGCAGCCTTCGAGCGCTGCGAAACGCGCGATACCGGCAAGCTCGGACCTGCCTTCGCGGCGCTCGATGGGCGGTACGACTATGGAATCCTGAAATGCCAGTTGGCGGATAGCGCGTAGAACTTCCGCGACTCGTCGTCCTCGGCTTCATACCGGGATCCACTCCACCGTCGTCACTGCTTGATCGATTCTCGGGCCAAGCCCGGGAATGACATAGCGGTGGCTAGCGCGCGGTCGCTTTGGACGGAATGGAGTTCGCGAGCTTTTCCGTCAACTCGGCGCACACCGCTTCAAGTTCCGGCGTCCAGTGCGCGGCGTTCGTTGCGAAGAGGTTTGCCTGCGATTTCAGGATCACGCCGTCATCAAGTATTTTCAGGCCGTTGGCGCGCAGCGTTTCGCCGGTCGTCGTGATATCGACGATCAGCTCGGCCATGCCGGAGGACGGTGCTCCCTCCGTCGCGCCAGCACTCTCGATGATGCGATAATCGCCAAAACCTTTCGAGCCGAAGAAGCGCCGCGTCAGGTTGATGTACTTCGTCGCGACACGCGGCCAGCGGCCATGCTTGCGGCGGAACGGAAGGGCGATCTCTTCGAGTTCCGCAACCGTCGTCACGTCGAGCCAGCAGGCAGGCACGGCAACGACAACGTCGGCGAAGCCGAAGCCGAGCTTTTGCAGAAAGCGAATGCGCGTCGCGGCGTCCGAAATGTTTTCGCGGATCAGATCTTCGCCGGTAATGCCGAGATGGACACTGCCGGACTTCAAGGCTTCGGAAATTTCGCTGGACGAGACATACGCCACATCGATGCCGGGAAGTCCCTCGATCTCGCCGCGATAGCCGCGCACGTGACCGACCTTGCGGACGACGAGGCCGGCGCGCGCGAACATATCCGTCGTCTGTTCCATCAGCCGACCCTTCGACGGGATCGCGAGCGTGAGCTTGCTCATGGCGCTTTGCCTCCGGTGGCGGCAAGCAAGCGCTCCGAGTGAATGGCGGCGCCGACCGCCGGAACATCGGCGCCCGATCCGGCTGCGCGCATCAAGCCGTCGTAACGGCCACCGCCTGCAAGCGGGCTTTTCGGATCGAGCGAGGGTGCGCTCACCTCGAACACGAACCCCGTGTAATAGGCGAGCGTGCGGCCGAACTCGGCGGCGAACGTCACGCGGTCAAGGTCGATCCCGGCATTCGCGAGAAGCGCGAGGCGGCGGTCATAGGTTTCAAGCGCATAGGCCGAGCCATTCGGCGCGTTCTTGATGAGCGCGGAGATTTTCTCGCCTGCCGTAATTGCGGGGCCCGAAACACCGACATAACGCGCAATCAGGTCTATCGCGCGGGTATCGAGCGGCTTTTCTTTTCGGTCCTCCGCGATGCCGATGAGATGCTCGGTGATGTCGGATAGCGTGCGGGTGCCGATCAGCTCGATGGCCTCTTCCTCAAGATAGACGGCGACGGCAGCTTCGCTTGCTTCCCTGTCGTCGCGGCGCATGGCCGATAGCACTTCCTCCGGAACACTGGATGAGGCGCCGCGCACGCCTGTTGCGAACCCTTTCAAGGCTTCACGGAAGGAAAGCGGGCGAAGAAACGCATCGTCGAGCCGTTTTTTCCAATTCGGCGAAAGACCGGCGGCATCGAGCACGCTGGAAAAAAGGCCGAGGTCGCCGAGTTTCAGCGTCCAATCCTTGAAGCCCGCTTTTTCGATCCCCTTGAGGATGATGGACACTGTTTCGGCTTCGGCGGCTTCGCGCGACTTGTCACCGAAGCGTTCGATTCCGGCCTGGCGGAACTCGCGCGGATGTGCTGCCGTCGCGCCCTGCGGCTGAAAGCGGAAGGCCGGTCCGTTGTAGCAGTAGCGCGCGGGCGTCATCGGGTCGGCGTGGCGTTCGAGGTGCAGCCGGCAGGTCGGTACGGTGATGTCGGGACGCAGGCATAGCTCGGCGCCGTCTTGATCCGTGAAGACATAGGTCCGCGCGCGCAGGCTCTCGCCGATGACGTCGAGGAAGACATCGGCAGGCTGAATGATCGCGGGCGCGACAGCGCTGTAGCCGGCTTTGGTGAAGACCGACATGATCGTCTGCGCCTGAGACGCCAGCGCTTCGAGATTTTGGACCGTCTCGGCGGTCATTTCCGTTTTCTCCAGAGCGAGGGCATCGCCCCCCCCACCCCTAACCCCTCCCCGCGGAGGGGGAGGGGAATAGAGCGGAGAACGACATCGCGTCCCTCGCCGCGTTCGGCAGGGAAAACAGAGTGGTCAGAGAAGTTGGCTCTATCCCTCGCGGAAGCGAAACTCGACGGTCCACTTCTCCTCTCCGCTTGCCGAGGAGAGGTCGTGGATGGGGTGATGGAGTTGAGCGAGACCAACATCGCGCTCATCCCTGATGCCGCTTGATGAGATTATGAACTTCCTGCACGAGGTGACTTTCA
>CAYYDL010000795.1:0-2583 GCA_964470545.1 uncultured Hyphomicrobium sp.
GCTTTCTTCTCGCCCATCAGAACGAGAATTTTGCCCATGGCGTCGAGCGCGCGAAAATGGTTGGGCTCAAGCGCCAGCGCACGCCGCAAATCGCCCAGCGCCGCCGTGTAATTGTTCATCCGGTATTCGACATAGGCGCGATGGCTCCACGCATCCGCATATTGCGGGGCAAGTTCCACCGCCGCGTCGAGGAACGGCAGCGCCTTGTCGTTCTCATTACGTGACGAGAAGATCTCGCCGCGATCGATCAGCAGATTGACGGTATCGCCGCCCTCCATGCGCCACAGCCGCTCGATAGCCGCACCGATTTCCCCCGCCTGGCGATGGTCGCCCTCCGTCGCGAGATATGCATAGAGGTTGTCGAGCGTCTTGGAGACCTCTGCCGCCGTCTTTGGCCAAGGGAGGCCCATCATGCCCGGCGGGCCCTTTTGCTTGGCGACCGCGCCCGGCGACGGCGCGACGGGAGGCGCTTGCTTGGCGGCGGGTGGAGGCGCCGGAGCGGGCTCGGACGGGAAGGGCTGAGTCTTCAAAAGCTCGTCGTCGGCCACGGCAGACGCCGCACCGGCCAAGAGGCCAAGAAGAACGATCAGAACGCGCGCAGGAAAGATCATGCCCCGAAGCTAGTCGAGGCATTTTGTTTGGTCAAAAAGACTCTTCTGAATTCGCCGTAACGTCGCACACTGGACGTTTACGCCTCATCCCTGGCGGGCCTTGAAGCGGCGATGAGTCTTGTTGATGACGTAGACCCGGCCTTTACGGCGCACGACGCGATTGTCGCGGTGCCGCGAGCGCAGGGATTTCAAAGAGTTTCTAACTTTCATAACGACACCGGTTAAAGATGGTGGGCACTAGAGGGATCGAACCTCTGACCCCTACCATGTCAAGGTAGTGCTCTACCGCTGAGCTAAGTGCCCGGAAGAAGCGAGCTTCTAGAGGGTTAGCGATACCGAGGTCAAGCCCCGCATCGCCGCAAATTGCCGAATAACGGCGAAACGACGTGTTAGGCAGCCAGGAGACGATCGACTTCTTTCACCAAATCCTTGAGATGAAAGGGCTTCGAAAGAACACGTGCGTCCTTTGGCGGCTGGTTTTCGCTATTGAGGACAACGGCCGCGAAGCCCGTAATGAACATGATCTTCAGATCGGGGTCGATCTCGCTGGCGCGGCGCGCAAGCTCGATGCCGTCCATCTTGGGCATCACGATATCGGTCAGCAGAAGCGTGAACGGCTCCGTCTTCAGCCGTTCGTACGCATCCTCGCCGTTTTCGAACGCGACGACGTCATAGTCCGCCTTTTCCAGCGCTTTCACGAGAAAGCCGCGCATGGAATCGTCATCCTCGGCAAGCAGTATGCGACGGATCGGCAGGCGAGATGGCTTGGCAGTCATGACAACTCTGATGTGCGAAGAACCCCGGACGAGAAATACCCGATATCTCGTCTAACGCAAACTTGGCCCGACTTTGGTAAACGGAGCATGAAACTGTGGAAAGGAACACCTAGCAATCGGCAGACATGCCTATCTACGCAGGATGTCAATTTTGCGCGCAAGCTATGGGCAAACCGAAGCAACCTTAAGTCTTGCATGGACTTCGCACCCCACCGTTGGCAATGTAACGCATTCCACGATGACTGTTTTTGCCGGGATCTGAACGAGACTCCATCGAACAATGCCTGAAGATAGATCCCACGCCGTCCCGAGCGCCTTCTTTCCATCGTATGATGTCTTGGCGCCGCGCGTCCAAAGCGTTCCTTTCGTCTTCTCCTCTCCGCACTCGGGAAGGCTTTATCCGCCAGAATTCCTTGCGATTTCCCGCCTCGATCCGAAAACGCTTCGCCGCTCTGAAGATTGCTTCGTCGACAAGCTCTTTCGTCCTGTCGCAAGCCTTGGCGCGCCGCTGATCAGCGCCCGCTTTCCTCGCGCTTATCTCGACTTGAACCGGGAACCCTACGAACTCGATCCCGAACTCGTCAGCGAGCCGCTGCCCGCCCATGCCAACACTCAGTCTATTCGCGTTGCAGGCGGATTAGGCACGGTCGCGCGGATTGTCGCCGACGGGGAGGAGATTTACCCGGCGCGGCTTAGCCTTGCCAGTGTCCTCGCACGGATCGAACAGCTCTACTTTCCATTTCATACTGAGCTATCGCGGCTGATAGCCGTCACACGTGAGACATTCGGCTATGCCATCCTGATCGACTGCCATTCGATGCCGTCGACGGCCATGGCGCCGGGTGGCGCTCAAAGGCCCGACATCGTCGTCGGCGATCGATTCGGAGCATCGGCCGATCCACGGCTGACACTGCTCGTGCGGGATGAATTTCAGCGCCGGGGTTTCAAAGTGCAGCTGAACCGGCCCTACGCCGGCGGCTACATCACCGAGCACCACGGCCGGCCGGCCCGCGGCACCCACGCGATCCAACTTGAACTCAACCGCGGCCTCTATATCAACGAACTGACGTTCGAAGAGAACGCGGGCTATTCGCGGCTGGCCGAAGCTTTGATCGAGATCGTCGGCAGCCTGTTTCAGGAGGTGCCCGCTTTGCTCGATTATCGCGCGGCAGCCGAGTAAGCGCTCCAGATCCGAC
>CAYYDL010000796.1:0-2267 GCA_964470545.1 uncultured Hyphomicrobium sp.
GATGTCCAAACGGTTCCCATCCGAGTTTGATCGCGCGAAATCCCATCTCCCTCATCCGCGCGATCCGTTGCGGACGGCTTTCTAAGGGGAGAAAAAGCGCTGACCCGTACGCAGGCACCGATTTTCGGTGGCGACCGCCGAGGAGGACGGAGACAGGCTGGCCGAGCGCCTTGCCCGCGGCATCCCACATCGCAAGGTTGATCCCGCTGATCGCGTGCGTCATGGCCCCGCCGCGACCGATCCAGAAGGTGATTTGATGAAGTTTTTCGGTGACTCGTTCGATTTCAAGAGGACTCTCGCCAATCACGAATCGTTTGAGCCATTCAAACGCACTCAGAGCCTGCCCTTTCTGAGAGTACGCTGCGCCCCAACCCGAAATGCCGGTATCGGTGACCAGTTCCACAAAGGAATACCAGTTCTTGTCCGGCGCGTAGACTTTGAGGTCGATAATCTTCATAGTGGCCTTTTCTATGGAATTTCAAACGAACGAAGCCATGATTCGGAAGGTGCCCTTGGTCTCATTCGGCAGCCGGATCATGTCGCCCTCTAACACAGTCGCCGGGGTTCCGTTGACAAGCGCCGAAGAAAGCGGCCGGCCATCGCCGGATCGGAGCCTAACGCGGATCTCCTTGGGTGCCACAGCCAGATCGAGGCGCGCCTGAACGTCCATCGAGTTTCCATCGCGGGATACGCGGGCTGAAACGTCGACCTGGCCGCCGAAATGTGTGCCCATGCGCTCCACGCCGATACTGCTGCCTGGCTTCAGCCAGGAACGCGGGATCGCCTGCAAAAGCCATAACGACTGCTGCGATCCATCGTATCCGCCCATCTCGTTGATAAACATGTTGCGCACGGCCCGCCAGCGGACGCCATCGCCGGGAGCGCAGGAAGGGGAGCCATCGATCGACTCCACCCCGACTCGGAAATCCTTATGAATGGCGAACGCGAGATTATTGAAAAGCCATTCGAAGAAACGCGGAAGATCATCCCGTTGGAGGAACAAGTCGAAAAAGATCGGCACCATCGTCTCAGGCTCGACGTAATGCTTACAGAGAAAATGGCGGGACGAATGCGGATCGTTCACATCCCGCAGATTTTCGGTAGCGTTGATATGGCCGAACAGATCGCGTTCGATTTTGAGGTAATAACCTTGGCCCTTGGGAAGGCCGGAATCGATGAACGCGAGCGTCTGATCTACGAGTTCATCGTGCGGATCGAATGCCCCCCACGCTCCCGCCCTGGCCGGCCCGTATCCAGTGTAGGTCCAGTCCGTCATCGCCCAATTGAGTTCATGAATGTCGCGGGGCACATACGGGAGCTCTCTGCCGTCGGGCAGCGGCACGCGCCGGGCACGGTCTCTTGCTTCCTGATAACGGGCGCGCAGGCAGGCCCGGTAGTCGCTCAAGTCTCGCGCGAACTCCTCCGCGCGCGGATGCCCAATCTCACGCAGCAGGCGAACGGACTCGATCATCCCGTAAATGCAGGTCGCATCGTTGCAGATCGTGTTGCCGGACAGCCAATCGTGCGTCGAAGCAGCCGGCAGAAGGCCCCAGTGCGGCACTTTTTGGCCGTTCTCTTCGCGCATCGTCCGCCGGCGCTGCGCCGTAATCCATTCGCAGCCGTCTTCGATCGCGCGAAGTGGGGAGCGCGGACCCTGTTCCAGCCATTGACGGTCGCGCGTAATCCGGAAATGCGAAGCCAATGCCCATAATTCGAGACCGTGACTGAGAAGCAGAGTATTCGCTGTCCATGGGCCGAAATTACCCATGAATCCCGGCCGTTTGTCGAACCCCTCGCCCTGGACCAAGTTGCCTTCGCCCATCCGCTCGCGTATCAGCTTGCCGACGTCGTCGGTCTGGGTGTCGATGAATGATTGGAGGACAGGCCGCGAGTACCGCGTGAGACCGCGTAAATCCAGGGTCGGAAGCGGCCAGGCTGCGCTAACAGGCCAGTAAGCTTCGTACCAGTTGGGGCTTGTCTTGTAGATCCAAACCTTCCCCACGTGCCGGTACGCGATCTGCTCCGCCATCTGTCCGGCGACGGCAGCCAAATAATCGTTCAAGAAGCTGTCCGGAGTCGTAATGATACCAGCCGGAGTTTCGACGACGCCTTTCCAGAAACGCTGGGCGTCTGCCCATAGGGCTTCGTTCGGAAGCTCTGTGAGCTTCACTGCCGACGTACGATCAAGCAAACCGAACGGAACAATGACCCAGAGATCAGCCTCCTCTCCGGCAGCCAACGGGACTCTCCACTCGATGATGTCCTCA
>CAYYDL010000797.1:0-5542 GCA_964470545.1 uncultured Hyphomicrobium sp.
CCTCGTCGAATGTGAGATCGATTCGCATCTCATCCACCTGAGTTCAATCGGCATCTACGGCTATGAGACGCTGGGCTACTGCATTTCGGACGGCTACCTGAGCGTTCCAATCAAGTCCGGTTGCGTGGTGAAGGAACGGCAAGTTCTTCAACCCACGAACCCATTATCGATTTACCATTTGAGTAAAGCACAGGATCGGCTTTTTCTCGACTTCTACAACAAGAACGATGGCATCCGCGTTACGGATCTGCTCCAGGGAACTGTGTGGGGCACACAGACGCCCGAGACGATGCTCGACGACCGGCTGATTAATCGGTTCGATTACGATGCGGTTTTCGGCACGGTGCTCAATCGCTTCGTTCTTCAGGCCGCATTGGGTCATTCTCTTACTGTCTATGGTTCAGGAGAGCAGACACGAGCTTTCATACACATAACTGATACAGTCCGTTGCATTGAGATTGCGCTGGCAAATCCTCCGACACAGGGCGATCGGATGGTTGTTCTCAATCAAGTTGCGGAAACACAGCGCGTCATCGACCTGGCGACAATGGTCTCGCGGTCTGTCGGGGCGGCGGAGACGGTATTCGTGGATAATCCGAGGGAAGAACCCGCCAGCAACGAGCTTCAGGTCTCCAATGCCGGCTTAACAGCGCTCGACTTTGAGCCGAAAACCCTTAGCGGAGGCTTGTTGCAGGAGATCAGGGAAGTGGTTCAGAAATACGCATTTCGTTGTGATAAGGCGCAATTGTGGAAAACGGCCTGATCGCTCTCAGGCGAAGACTAGCGTGATCTTTGGTCGGGCCGAGTTGGTGCGTGCTCGATTGCGTCGATGAGTCTCTCGACGTCCGCACCCGTGTCAAGAAACAGATCGCGGCCCAAGCGAACAACGCGCTCTCTCTCGGCTTTATATTCGGCCCACGTGAGGTGTTCGAGAAACGCTGAGATGTTCTCCGCATACGGTTCGTCGAACCCATGACCTATAGCATGCGGGGCAAGAAAGCGGCGCATCTCAGAGTTCTTTGCCACCAGCGGAACCGATCCATAAAATCCGCCTTGATACATACGGCAGGCCAACAACAGTTCTGAATTCCCTCCGGTATCAAGAAAATCGAGGCACCATGTGAAATGGGCTCCCCCATACATCTCCTCAAGATCGTCTGGAATTTTGTATTCCCCTTCATAGTGCCAATTGGAATGCGCATTGACGAACTTTAGGTAGTGAGCAAGCCCGGTTTCTGTCGGAAAACCACGCGTCCGGATTTCGACACGGTCGCCAAGCCGGGTCGCTATATCCGAAAGAATTTGCATGCTCCGCTCGCAGCGGAGCGTCCCGAACCATCCAATAATCCATTTGTCGCGGAAATTTTGCCAGCCGTTGGCCGCAGGCGTTGCTGGTCGAACCTGGGCGGGCAATTGCAGCTTGTTTTCGAGAACGAAGAAGGGCCCTGAGTAGTGTTGCACGGGCGCAAAGTAGCCGCGCAAGAAGCCCGGTGACATGACGACCAGAAGTTGGGTTCTGCACAGCAGCCATCGTTCGAGTCGTCGAAAGATTCGACCGGAGATGCTGTTCTTGAAGAAAATCGCCTGGACATCTTCGACTTCATAAACGAGCTTGGATTCCAGCTTGAACCACCATTTCGCGAACTGCGCGAGGAGTGCCATGTCGATCATGCGCGCATAGAGGAAATCAGTGCCCTCGAATGCCGCCTTGTTTTTTATGATGATCCGGCACGCACGCAGAATCGCGATGATACGAAGCGAATACTTGCGATCGGATGTATAGCCTAGGGCATGGTTCGGCCAGTCAGGAAGGAAATCGGTGTTGAATTTTCGACGTCTGAAGGTAAAGGACTGGAGTTCGATCCCGGCCGATCGCAGCGACGTGATGCGAAGTATCAGCGTCGGGTTTGTAATATCTCCACCGAAATAGATTGCTCTCATCCTAGATCAGACGTCTCCCAATTCGCCGCGTGCTGTCAGGTTGCTGGTCGGCAGTGTACTGATTAAGGGATCCTGGCGAACTCCAAGTCCTATCTCCCGGATGCAATTGGAGCCACCCTTAATTTGGAGCCCGGTCCGGATTTGCGTTGGCCGGAAGTTGTTACCCGCCAGGATTGCAGCGGACATGAACGGCGGCGCCGCACGAGTTCAAGTTGCTGGCGTCTGGACATCTATTATGGTTTTGACGGATAAATCACTTTACCGTATTCGGAACCGGCCAATTTCAACGTATCGCGGAGCCACAATGACGGCACGGATCTTCAAGCCCGCAAGGACGGCGATGCAGTCGGGCGAGGCGCGCACGAAGGAATGGATTCTCGAATTCGAGCCCGCGAGCCCGCGTGATATCGATCCGCTGATGGGGTGGGTCAGCTCTCGCGATATGCAATCGCAAGTGCGCCTCGAGTTCGATACGAAGGAAGAGGCGATTGCCTATGCGACGCGAGCGGGCTTGGCGTACACGCTGAGCGAGCCGAAGCCGCGTAAGCCGATCAAGAAGTCGTACGCCGACAATTTCAAATACGGCCGAACGACAAACTGGACGCACTGATGGCTCGCGGCGGCAGCTTCCCTTGTGGAAGGCCGACCGTCGGCGCAGGTGTAATGCAAGACTGCACTCCTGATCTCGACTTCGTGTCGCAGAACCTTTGGCCGGACGAGGCCTGCTGATGGCGGCAGGTTTGCGCAACCGCCTCATCTGGGGCGCGATGATCGTCCTTCTCGTTGTTCTGGCGTTCAAGACGCGCGATCATTTCGCGGCTTATTTCGAATCAGTCGGTCAACTCGACGTTCGCACTCTTCCCGACAAAGGCATCGTGTACCTGCGGTGGCGCGGCAAGATCGCTGCGCCAATGGCGAGCCGCATCGCGGAAGCCTTCGAGCGTCACAAGGGAGACGGGCACAAGATCATATTGGCGCTTTCCTCTCCCGGCGGTTCGGTCGATGAGGGAGCGGAGGTCGTGCGGCTGCTCCGCCGCATACGTCAGTCTCATCTGCTCGTAACCAGCGTCGAAGACGGCGCGATTTGCGCGTCGATGTGTGTGCCCGTTTATCTTCAGGGTCAGGAGCGCGTCGCTGCGGCGGACGCCGAGTTCATGTTCCACGAGGTTGCTTATCGCGATTTCTATTCGAACGAGAGGGATCGGAGCGTGCCTGTAGCGTCGATCGAAGCGGAGACAAATCGCTTCATCGATAAATATTTCGAAGCGGCCGGCGTGTCTCAGGCGTGGACCCGAAAGATGCGCGCGGAAATAGCGGGCGGGAACGAACTTTGGAAGACGGGCCGTCAGTTGTTCGACGAAAAGTCCGGGATCGTCCAACAAATCATCTGAAATCCCGCCACGCTCGGCGGCAGGTGCACGGTTATTTCGAAGTTGTGCTGGCGGAGCTCTTCAGATGCGAGCGGCCGCCAGCGCTTTCTTTCTAACGGAACAGCACAACGGCCTTGCCGAGAGTATTCCAGTCACCCCAAAAGAACGGGATGCCGACCAGAAGCCATGCGATCAACGCGGCAGGGCTCATGCCTCCGAAACCAATGCCATGCGATCCGGTGCTGTGGGCTGCCGTTGCTTTCGCGGCCTGAAGTTTCGCGACCTCCGCGTCGCTCATCAGCCATTTATCGGCTACCGGCCGAATGAGCGCATTTTCGATAAAGCCGACGAGCAGAAAGCCGACGAGACTAAACATCGTGCGGTCATAGACGAGTGCGCGGGGGACGCCGGCCGCAATCTGCGCGTCTCGGATATAGCCGATCACGAGAGGGCCGAGCACGCCGGCGGTTGACCAGGCAGTCAGCAGCCGGCCGTGAATAGCACCGACGAACTGTGTGCCGAAAATGTCGGCGAGATAGGCCGGCACGGTCGAGAAGCCGCCTCCGTACATCGTCAGGATAATGCAAAACGCGCCGACGAACAGTGGGATCGATCCCATGTGCGCGAACGTCGGTGCGAGCGCGTAGAGCGCTATGCCGAGGACGAAGAAACAGAAATAGGTGGGCTTGCGTCCAATGTGATCGGACAGTGAGGCCCACAGGAACCGTCCGCCGCTGTTGAATAGCGACAGCAAACTCACGAACCCGCCCGCAATCCCTGCGATCGCCGTTGCCTGAATGGGCGTCAAATCGCTGAATCGGATGTCGGGCAATCCGATGAGCTTGCCGGCGAAAATCTCCTGCAGCATCGGCGATGCCATCGCGAGGACACCGATGCCGGCCGACACGTTCATGCAGAGCACGATCCAGATCAGCCAGAACTGCGGGGTCTTATGGGCATTATCGAGATGCACGTGCCCGTGGGTGATCAGAGCCTTGGATTGCGTGTTGGTGCGGTCCCATCCATCCGGCGTCCAACCTTCGGGGGGCACGCGGTATCCGAATGCTCCGCACAGCATCGCCACGATGTAAAGACAGCCTATGACAGCCAGTGCTTCCTTAGCTCCGACGGATTCTGCACTCCTGAAATGGTTCATCAGGAGGATGGCGATCGGCGAGCCGATCATGGCGCCGCCGCCAAAGCCCATAATGGCCATGCCAGTCGCCATGCCGCGGCGATCGGGGAACCATTTGATGAGGGTCGAGACCGGGGAGATGTATCCGAGTCCCAGACCGATCCCTCCGATGACGCCAAGGCCAAGCCAGAGGAGCCAGAGCTGGTGAATTTGTACGGCAGCAGCCGAAATCAGAAACCCTCCGCCCCAGCACAATGCGGCTACGACGCCCGCCTTGCGTGGTCCCGCCCGCTCGAGCCAGCCGCCGAAGACAGCCGCGGACAGACCGAGAAAGACGATTCCGAGCGTGAACGTCACGAGCAGATCGCTGATGCGCCAGTCGCAGGTCGTCGTGAACAGCGCCTGAGCAATACTCATGTCCGGGCAGGTCACCGGCTTTGTGATGCCGAGCGCCTGTGACAGGGGTAACCAGAAAACGCTCAGCCCATAGCTCATGCCGATGCAGAGATGGATCGCGAGCGCCGCCGGGGGCACAAGCCAGCGATTAAATCCCGCCTTTGCAACAATGCGTTCCCGATCGAGCAAACCAGGTGCGAACGAATCCGTCGAACTCGCTGCTGACATGCGTTTCTTCCCCCAGATTAGTGCCGTTTTGGCGCGGCTGATTTTTTCCGTTTGTGCACCTCGACTGCGACACAATCAACATCGCAGCGCGACATTTCGGCATTTTCGAGCGGATTTTGAGAGACGAAGGGCTTCGGACGGGGAAGGGCAGCGTGAGCGCCGCGGGGGGCGCTGGGAGGGCGCACGGACTCTGCGTCCAAGGTTTTCCGTTTGAATTCGGCTTACTGGCCTGCGGTGGGACGGCATCCTCAGGGCTAGCTCTGAGAATATCTCTCAAGAGAAAGCAGCGCACATCCAAGTCGTGCGCTGCTGCTCATTGCCGTGTCATGGACGGAATATTCAGTGCTTGATCGTGAATGATTTGTAGATGAAGTAGCACGTCAGCAGAAAGCTGATGGCAAGCGTCACCGTCACCGAGGTCGGATGTCCGACAAAGCTGTGAAGCGGGCCAGTAGCTCCGATGTACTCGGCA
>CAYYDL010000798.1:0-3706 GCA_964470545.1 uncultured Hyphomicrobium sp.
ATAAATCCCAGGTCAGCTCGCCTAACTCCGGTTGATCGAGAATCGCCGGTAATGCACTTCCTGGCCCATTGGGCGAATATCGCTATCGACTGCTTCCTATTCTAACTGATCGCTTTGGATCTCAGAGATTTCTCCGGTTGCACTATGCCTAATCCGGGAAATGCCCTTTCAGTAAACTTCCATTACTCCCTCCGGTGGAAGCCAGCAGCGGCGGTTACCCGGGAGACCTGCGGCTTTTTCAGTATTGCTCAAACACTGGCCCCTTAGAATTCGGCGGCGAGAGCGGCCGATGGATCTTGATCGGTACGGGGGCTGGGAGATCAGCCGATGATAATTGCTTCGCCCAGCGCTAATGTCGGGATGAACAAGGCAGCGTTCTTATCGAGATCTCCGCACGCTCGCTCCACGGCTTGCCTATCGTCGTCATTCGTGAGCCGGTGTACAATCAAGGTGCCCAACTGACTTCGGACGTCTGCGGGATGTCACGCGGCCGTTGTGTTGCCAATACGCGCCGAAAACTCCTGGTCACGATCCTGTCCTCGTCTCAATCACGATAGGTGCGGAAGTTCGCTTTTCGCTTCAAACGCGCGAACCCGCGCCTGCCAAACGACGCAACGCCGCCGCTACCGAGCAACTCGATGATGACATACAAAATCACAGACATTTCTTTGTGGAGTGCGGGAATCGCGAAAGGCAGACAGCTAATTCAGCCGGTAAGCCAGCCCTTGAACAGCTCGTAATATCCGAGTACCCCGCTAAGCGCGGGCACCAACCCGATCCAACCGAGATTTAATTTTCGCGAGATCGATGATCAGTCACAACCACTTTTCCCACTTACAGACATTTTGGGCCCAATGCAGAGCCGCAGTTTGGAGCTTGCGTGGTTTTGCGTTTGCTAATTCGAGTTCTCTCGAACAATCTTTTCGGTCAACTCGGGCGCGCAGAGTTCGATGAAGCGATAGGCAAATCCTCGCAAGAATCGGCCGCGCCGAAGCGCAATCCGCGACGTCGCTTTTGGGAAAAGGTGCGCGCCGTCAAGCAGCCTGAGTTCGGTATCACGTTCTTCATTATAGGCCATCGACGCGACGATTCCGATACCGAGTCCGATCTCGACATATGTCTTGATGACGTCGGCATCGAGCGCAACCATCACGATATCAGGCACAACGCCAGCTTTAGCGAACGCCGCATCGATTGCGGGGCGCCCCGTGAACCCCTCGTGGTACGTGATAAGCGGCCACTCGGCGATCTTTTCGATCGTCAAGGTCTCTTCGCTTTCCAGCGAATGGCCTTTCGGAACGATGACGCTATGATGCCAGGAATAATAGGGAAACGACGCGAGCTCGGTAGCGTCATCCAAAGATTCGGTCGCAATGCCGATATCGGCAGTGCCGTCGCTCAACATCGCAACGATCTCTTTCGGTGATCCCTGCTGCAGCACCAGATGGACATTCGGGAACTCCTTACGGAATTCAGAAATGGGTCCAGGCAGGGCGTAGCGCGCCTGCGTATGGGTCGTCGCTATCGTAATCTCGCCCCGATCAGATTTGGCAAACTGGTCGGCTAAGCGCTTGATGTTGGCAGTATCGAGAAGGATACGCTCGACAAGCTGCACCAACTCCCTTCCGGGTTCCGTCAACCCCAAGAGCCGCTTTCCTCGGCGAACGAACAGCTCGACGCCAAGCTCATCCTCAAGGTCCTTGATGTGCTTGGAAACCCCCGATTGCGATGTATAAAGCGCGTTTGCAACTTCGGTTAGATTGAAATTGCATCGGAGTGTTTCACGAATGATGCGTAACTGCTGAAAATTCACGACGCTGATGGACCGTTCTGATTGGGAAAAACGCTAAGGCGACTTCTTGATTTAATGCGCTGTCCGGGTGGCAACCCACGGGTTGTCACGGAGTCCGGAATTGCAACCTTGAGCGCCGAGTTCTACACGGACGGCGGCCCAGTTGCCAAGAATGCGATGGATGCTTGCCATCCGCATCTCCACTAAAGCGTCTCTCCAGCAAACTACGGCAGATGTCCTCATTTGCTAACGAAGAAGAAGAGCTAATCTTATTCAGTGCGATGAAATGGTCGGTCGGCGCATCGGTTCATACCGCTCGGGCCGTGCGCACCAAGTGCATTGCGATCGCTACGCCGTTTCGGGAACGCTTTTCCTTTCTCGACGCCACGATTGTGAAGCTGGTGCATGGTGTCGGCATCGAACAGCATCGGTCTCCCGTTGGAGAGTTCTGGAAGCATAGCTCGCCGATGTCGCGTCTATTTCGGCGGTATTGACCCACCTTCAGAAAATATACTTAGCCTGCGGCCCCTCAGCTTGACGCGTTGTCCTGTAGACAGGCCGAGCGACCCAAGCTCTTTGCCCGGCATTTCGACTTCGAAAAATTCCTTCCGGTCCTGTTGGGCGTCACCGTTGGCAATGAGCTCGATGCGAGCGGTCGATCCATTTCCGAGAATGCGGTGGACGCGTGCGGAAACGCCATCTTCAACATGCGCGTCGGCGATAATTTCGGTGTCTTGCGGCCGGCTGAAGGCGATGACCTCTTGGCCATCCTTGAAACCGCCACTGTCGATGCGAAGCTTTTCGTCACCGACATGAACATAGCCGCCCTCGATGCGCCCTCTAAATTCATTCACAGAACCGATGAATCCATAGGCGAAGGCCGTCTCGGGACGTTCATAGATTTCCTTTGGCGTACCGATCTGCTCGACATGCCCTTTGTTGATCAGCACCACGCGGTCGGAGACCTCCATCGCCTCTTCCTGATCGTGTGTCACGAAGATCGATGAAATGTTCAACTCATCGTGCAGGGTGCGAAGCCATCGCCGCAGCTCTTTCCGCACCTTTGCATCTAGTGCTCCGAACGGTTCATCAAGCAGCAAGACGCGCGGCTCGACAGCCAGTGCGCGCGCCAATGCAATACGTTGGCGCTGACCGCCTGAAAGCTGCGAAGGAAAGCGGCTTGCCACCCACTCGAGCTGAACCAGATCGAGCAACCGCATGACCTTAGCGCGGATGTCCTTCTCGCTCGGCCGTTGGTGCCGCGGACGCACGCGCAAACCGAAGGCGATGTTTTCGAAGACGGTCATATGGCGAAAAAGCGCGTAATGCTGGAATACGAAGCCTACACGCCGCTGACGAACATCCTTGTTGGTTGCATCAAGCCCATCAAGAAGAATGCGTCCACTGTCGGCATATTCGAGACCAGCGATGACGCGCAACAGTGTCGTCTTCCCGCACCCTGACGGCCCCAGAAGCGCAACCAGCTCGCCATCGGGAAACGTCAGCGAGATATCGTCGAGCGCCTTGAACGATCCGAATGTCTTGTTTACGCCTAGAACCTCGATGCTCATCGGATCTCTTCCCGTATAACAGGCCGGCCCGCGCGCCACTCCACGTACGTTTTCAAGATCAGCGTTACGAGAGCCAGCAATGCGAGAAGTGAGGCCACTGCAAAAGCTGCGGCAAACTGATATTCGTTGTAGAGGATCTCGACATGAAGTGGCATCGTGTTCGTTTCGCCGCGGATGTGGCCGGAAACGACAGACACAGCGCCGAATTCGCCCATGGCGCGCGCGTTGCACAGGATCACCCCGTAGAGCAGCGCCCACTTGATGTTCGGAAGCGTGACACGCCAGAATGTCGCCAATCCGGATGCGCCGAGAGAGAGAGCCGCTTCCTCTTCGTCGCGCCCTT
>CAYYDL010000799.1:0-4769 GCA_964470545.1 uncultured Hyphomicrobium sp.
ACTTCGGCACCGCTGAACTTGGGCTCGAGCTCCTCAGTGAAATGCATTGTGACTTGGTTTGGCGATGAACTCACCGTGCTTCCCGCGGCAGGATCAGCGCTCTCGAGTTTGGCATGCGCCGCAGCTGCAGTTGCGAACGCGAAGGACGTCAGAACGGCAACCGCCAGTTTCTCAAAAACTGTGATTTTCATCGAATTTTCCTCTCACTGAGTCAGCTCCAAGCCAATAATGTCCATTGGCGGCTGGCATGCTCGTCAAAATGGAAATGTCGGGCGTGTCTTTCCGATCCCCGCCGCTCGCAGGATGGCGCGAGCCGTGAAGGAGCGCCCGTTACGCTCAGTGCACGCTAGAGGCCTCGAGCGGCGGCCCCCGGTTTAGAATTTCGCGAGGACGATGATCGACGGCGAGATCATTTAGGGCTTCAACGGTTCCGCAGCCGTCCGTGACGGTAGGTGCGCCATGGCCGAGCGGCACGGCAATAATAGCGATGTGCAGAGCCGTGAAGCCTGAGCAAATAGGACAGTCACTTTTCGGCAGGCGCCGATTGTTCTTACCGTCCGGCGCGTGTGTTACGGGTGACGGTCCGTGACAGATTACGGCGTGATCCGAGCGCGCATGAAGGGCGGCTAAAATCGCCGTCTTCGTATGAACTGTTAGGGCCCAAACGTTCAGAAGGGTTCCAAGCACCGCGAGTGTCGCGATGACGTACTGCGATCGATTGGTTCCACGCGCGCGCATACTCAATCCGAAAGTGTCGGGTGCCGTAGGGGCGGATCCCATAAGCGACGAAGATTTAGGCGCGTTCGATCGAGGCAACAATCATTTTATTTTCCAATATGCGCTCGCCTCGACTCCAAGTCTCGTGAGTGTGTGATCCGAGTAAAAATACGCGAGACAAGAGAAATCGAACGGACTGCGAAAATATCGACGATGCCATTATAAATTCAATGGCGCCCCACCTTCTGATCGAGCCGACAGACCACCGTTCAGAACAACAAGAATGAAGCGATGGATTAGTCATGTCCGACCGCACATATTATTCCCGCGAAATTCACGGCCCATACGAACTCTTCGAATTGGGCAACTTCGATCTCGAGTCGGGCTATCGCGTGAGAGGAGCGAAGCTCGCCTATCGAACGATTGGCACTCTTTCTCCGGGAAAAGACAACGCTGTCCTCTTTCCGACCTGGTACTCCGGCACATCCGGGATCATAGAACAAGCGTATGTGGGATCTGGACGCGCTCTCGATCCTGAGAAGTACTTCATCATCATAGCCAACCAGCTCGGTAATGGTTTATCGACCTCTCCGAGTAACTCGGCCCCGCCCGCAGGCGCGGCCGGCTTTCCAATCGTCACGATTGCGGACGACGTCGTAGCGCAACATAAGCTGATCACCGAGAAGTTCGGACTTTCGAAGCTCGCGCTGGTTCTCGGTGGTTCCATGGGAGCACAGCAGACATACGAATGGGCGGTGCGATATCCCGACGTCGTCAAACGCGCCGCTCCGATTGCCGGCACCGCCAAGGCGACATCCCACAACCGGCTTCTGGTTCAAACTTTCATTGATGCCATTTGCAGCGATCCCAATTGGGATGACGGATGGTATACGCGCCCCGGCGCGCTGCATCATGGATTGCGCCGACACGCCCGTGTATTCGCGGCATCGGGCTTTACGCCACAGCTATTTGCAACAGAAGGTTGGCGTGAGATTGGATTTACCTCGCCCGATGATTTCGTCATGAATTTTGTCGAAGCACATTTTGCTCCGCAAGACGCCAATAATCTGCTCCTCATGCTGCACAAATGGCAGAATGGCGACGTCAGCCGGCACACGAACGGGTGCCTGAAATCTGCGCTCTCCAGGATAGCGGCAAAAGTCTCCATCATCGCAATTACAGAGGACATCTTCTTTCCAATCGCGGATCTCGAGGCGGAGCAATCGATGATTGCGAACAGCGAACTCAAACGCATATCGTCGCCCTGGGGACATTTAGCGCTTTTCGGCACGGATCCGAATTACAACACCGCTATCGACACCTGTCTTCGAGATCTCCTCGCGGCGTGACCGTCATGTGGGGGAAAGATTCTGTACTTCGCAAGTTACTCGGTTATTCGGGACGCGGCAGAAGAGAAACGGCACCGTTGCCGCTCATGTCGACGACCGATGCCGCGGAGGTCGAAGGCTTAGCCGTGCGCTGGACAATGTCAGACGGAAAGCGGAGCATCGTCTGCTGGGCGCGCGCAGCGACACTGGAAAAGCTCGAAGGGAATTCCGAGCTCGAAAAGTCTCAATATCTCGCGGCATTCAAAAGGCACAGAATCGTGCTCGAAAATGCCGCAAGAGGAATATTCAAACGCGGCCTGCTTGATGGGAACGCGATCGTCGTGCGTAGGGAAAACGTATAGCCCTCCAAAAGTCGTTCCTACTCACGCACTGGCGGTCTCCCAGAAAGCTCGGAAAAAAGTTACTGCAGTCGCGGTCGATTCCTTTGCGTGAACTTCGGCGCCCGTTCATGCTGCATTACGTCTCAGCCGAATGACAACTTCTACTCGGGATACTGTCATACCTGCAGGAATGGGAGGAAGCTGACTGATCGATACTTCTCCATCCCGGATATCGTAGATGCAGTTGTCCTCCTCGAAGAGCAGATGATGATGCTCAGAGACATTGGTGTCGTACCAAGCTCTTTGGCCCTCGATCGGCAATCTTCTGACCAGTCCGGCGCTGACAAACTGCTGAAGAGTATTGTAGATCGTCGCCAGAGAAACTGGCGCTTTGCCGGATAACGCCTCTTCATAGAGACCGTCCGCCGTGAAGTGGCGGTCGCCGCCACGAAAAAGCAATTTCGCAAGCTCAAGTCGCTGGCGCGTAATACGAACACCTGCTTTTTGGAGCTTCGCGCGCACATCAACAGATTTGCAAGAATGCGTGCAGACCGCGCATTTCATACATCCCTCTTTGAGCGAGAACGCGTACGAGTCCTCATCCGCGGGAACAGGCTCGTCTTTTAAATTTGTCATTGGTGCCATCTCGTTCCGTCGGTGTTCATTTGGCGAATTTCCTGCCGCTCAGGCTCTGCCCGCGGGCATCGAAGACGCGTCGAGGAATTTGTCGAAGAAGATCTGCGTGTCTTTCAATCCAATGGCCTTGAGCCGATCCACGGCTGCGTCGATCATAATCGGCGGCCCACACAAATAGGCGTGGCTGTTCTCAAGCTCGAGCATGTCGGGCGTGATGGCATCCGGACAGTTTCCGACGGCGCCGTCCCAGCCGTTCTCATTCGTCTCGACGGAAAGCACAGGAATGAACTGGAATTTGCCTTTCGATCGGGAGGCAAATTTGTTGATATCGTCCAGGCAATAGAGGTCCTGCTGTGTCCGCGCTCCGAAGATGAGCGTCGTGTCGATCGCACGTCCTTCATCGGCAATCTGTTGAAGCAGGGCGCGAATAGGAGCCAATCCGCTGCCGCCGGCGACAAGCAAAATCGGTCCAGAGGGATCCCGAAGATAGAAGGAACCATGCGGCCCATCGAGAACGACCCGCTCCCCCACACGGTCTCCCGAGTGAAGCCATTCGGTCAACTTGCCATTCTTCACGCGCCGGATGAAAAAGCTGACCTGATTGGGCTTCTCTTGGCTCGGCGCTCTCGAAAACGAATATGATCGGGCACGATCTACGACACCGGGTAAAGCAATGTCGGCATATTGCCCCGCCAGATAGTCGTCTAAACTTCCATCGAGATTGATCTGGACCTCAACGATATCGTGCGTCAGCGGAGTGACTCGCGAGATCGTTCCGTTGAGGCTTCGGCTTTTTGCAAGATCGACACCGTTTGCGCCGTCGAGCGTTTCAACCTCAACTTCGATGTCGCTCTTGAGCATCGTCTGGCAGGCGAGAATGTAACCTGCATCCAGCTCTTCACCTGACAGAACATAGCTGAAGTCGTTGAGAGGCTTGATCTGGCCGCTCGCCAGCTTGCATTTACACGTGCCGCAGCTGCCCACGCGGCAGCTATATGGCCACTTGATACCTGCATCGAGGGCCGCTTTCAGCAGGTTTTCCGAACTCCCTCCTTTGACCGTTATGGTCTGCCCGGATGGACGTAACGTTGCCGAGAACAGCCCTTTATTTTTCTTGAAGAAGCCAAACATCAATGCGAACCCCGTTTAGGAGTTTTCCCTTCCCTAGTGTTCACAGGTGGACGATGTCGGCTTTGAGCGAGTAGAGGATCGCCAGGATCTCGTCTCTCTCCCGCTTTCCGACGTTGCACTTTTCTAGCGCGTCGAGAACGTCGTCGCAGACGGCGATAAATTCGACCTCATTGATATTCATCCCGGTGTGGGCCGTCTTCATATCTTTGCCGGTATAGGCTTCTGGGCCGCCGAAACCGGCGCAGCACATCTCGGTCACCATCTGCTTGACCTTGACGGGATCGCTGTTCACGTAACGCTGCTTGATCAGCGGATTTGTGATGTGATTATTCCAAATCGCCTCCGCGATTTCCTCGATGCGCGGACGACGGCCCAGACGCTCATAGAGAGATGGCTCGGCGGCGCCTGATCTTGGCGATTCAATGACTGTTTCGGTTTCCATCTTGAAATTTCCTCCCGGTAGACGATCCGCCGGATGGCGGATCGTCTTTTTCATTGCTCTTTTTCAGAATTTTACGCGTAGCTGACTTCGAGGTGCTTGCCCTCGATCTTCTGTGGGTCGAGATCGTAGCCAACCGCCTTGTTGATCTTGGCTGCGATCTTTCGTTCTTCTGGG
>CAYYDL010000800.1:0-3780 GCA_964470545.1 uncultured Hyphomicrobium sp.
ATTTTGCAAATGTCGTGACGCTGCTGAATTTGCAGGCCCGTTCAGCGAACGAGGAGGCGCGCGAAGCATTGGCATCGGCTGCGGAACGGGTGCAAACCATTGCGCGTGTGCACCGTCGGCTGGAGCTGCGATATGATCGCGTCGTCGTCGATACAAGGTCCTACATCTCGGAGCTTTGCGCCGACCTCCGGCTGTCCCGGCTGGCAATGCGGGCGATCGCGATCGATTGCGACATCGAAAGTCATTCGATCAGTCTGGAAAAGGCCGTTCCGCTTGGGCTGATCATCAACGAGTCAGTCACCAATGCCGCCAAACACGCGTTTCCGGACCAGAGGCAGGGCAAGATCAAAGTCGCGTTTCGGCGCGAGGGTCAGACGTACAAACTCGTGATCGCCGATGATGGCGTCGGCGACGGCAACGTTTCGAATGGCGGCATCGGCAATCGGCTGATGGGCATGCTCGCGGCGCAACTCGGAGCGAAGCTCGAGATCGTGCCCCAGTCTCCGGGAATGGCCGTTGTCGTGGACATTCCCGTGAAGACGGAAAAATGATCCGCGTGCCGGCAGTTCCACCAGCTCGCGATCACGCGTCGTCTAAAATGCGAACTAATGAACCTTCAGTTCCGTGCCGATCAGCCTGAGCTCGCGCGGGCGGATCAATTTCGAATGCGCGACCGTCACGCGATAAAGCTTCCCCTCGAGCTTTGCGGTCCAGAAATCGAGGAAGGATTTGAGTTTCGGAAAACGCGGCGCGGAATCGTATTCCTGCCAGATATAGCTCTGAAGAAGTGACGGATGGTCCGGAAGACGATAGAGGATTTCGGCTGTCGTCAGGCTGAACCCGGCAAGCTGGGCCTTAAAACCGTTATCGCAAGACATTTCCCGTTTGGTCACGTAGCAATCTCCCTTTGAATTAGGTGATTGGGCGCCCTCCCTGAAATGACGATGATCCAGCGAGAATCGTTCCTTGTCTACGGAGAAGATTGGCGGAATCCGATTGTTAGCACGCGGATTTGGCGAGTGCTGGCAATCTTCGCTGCACTGCTATGCATGCCGCCGAACGGATGTGCAGAAATCCGTCTCGTGAGGATGCTTTCCGCGCCTCGTGGAGCTCAGGGCCATGCTTGAGATCGTGCTGAAGAGTTTCACGACGTTTTTCGCGACGGTCGGGCCGATCGAGGCCGCCGTCGTCTTTACGACGCTCACACCCAAGATGGCGATTGCCGAGCGCGAGGCGATTGCCGTGCGCGCGACGCTGATCGCATCTGCTATTCTGGCGTTTTTCACGCTTCTTGGAGGGCCGATACTCAATCAGCTCGGCGTCTCGATCGCCGCGCTTCAGACGGCAGGCGGCGTGATCCTTCTGATGATCGCTCTCGATATGATTTTTGCGCGTCCGGGCAGCTCAATCAAACTGACGGCGCCGGAAGGTACGGAAGCGCATTCACGCGAGGACGTCGCTGTGTTTCCACTGGCAACGCCGTTGCTCGCCGGACCTGGCGCAATGAGCGCAGGAATTCTGTTGGCCGCCAACGTAAATGGTGAGCCTCTGGGACTCGTACTTGTGACGGCTGCTCTTGCAGCGGTGATGGTTCTCACGCTGATGTTTCTGATTACCGCCAATCAGCTCAATCACATTCTCGGCCTTACGGCGCAGCGCGTTCTGATGCGCGTCTTTGGGATTCTTCTCGCGGCCATCGCCGTCCAGGCGGTGTTCAATGGGATCAGTGCGTCGGGCCTTATTCCAGCGGCGGCAAAACTATCCTGATCAGGGCGGAACGCCTCCCATTTTGAAATGCTGCGGACGTTAGGACGTATTTAACGCCCTGCTGTTTCAATCCCGGACAACTGTTGAGTTTCCGTAGCGTTCTGTTGCGTTGTCGAAGGCGTATCCGATGTCCGCGTTTTCCATTCGTCGCCGGGCGGTGAAAACCGCTCGCGTGGGTTTTGCTCTTTTTATTGCCGGCGCCGCAGCGCTTTGTGCCGGCTGCGCGAACACCAATACCTATTATTCCGCCACGGTTGCCCCGGCAGCGTATGTCGCGCAGGGGCCGTCCGTCCCGACGGAAATCGACGGGTTGCCCGTGCAGGCGGCGCCCTCGTCGACGATCCGGCAGCTGCCCGATGATCCAACGCAGCCCTTCAGTCCGAACTATGGCGGCGCCAATCCGGCGAGCACGATTCCGAGACAGCCGACGGTGAAGGCTTCAAACGACATCGCGCCCGTCAGAGCCTCCATTCCCGACGATCTCCCGCCGAGGTTTCGGAAGCAACTCGTGGCGGCCGTGGAAGCGGCAGGTTGAATGCAATGTCCACGTTCCGGGCGGCGTGGTAGGCAGCGCAAATGCCTGAGACCATCAGCCTTCGCCGATATCGCGATGTCGATCTGACGCCCGAACGGGTGAATGAGATCGATGCCATCTTTTTTGAATCGAGTAACACCAAGACCTTCGAGGACGACGCGGCGCGTGCGGCGTTTCGTGAGCGCTGGCTTGGCCGCTATCTCGTTCACGATCCGAACTTCGCGTTTCTGGCACAGGCGGCCGATGGCAAAGTCGTCGGATATCTTGTCGGCGCGATCGATGATCCAGCACAGGCCGGGCGTTTCGGCGATATCTGCTATTTCGCGGAACTCGCTGAGCAGAAGAAACGCTACCCAGCACATCTGCACGTGAACGTCAGTCCCGCTTTTCGCAATCAAGGGATCGGAGGCCGCTTGATGGATCGTTTTGTTACCGATGCCAAAGCTGCAGGGGCGCGGGGCGTGCACGTCGTGACGAGCGACGGCGCGGCAAATATCGGCTTCTACAACCGGAATGGCTTTTCGGAAATTGCGCGAGCGGGGAAGGGCGGCCGACTTGTCTTTCTGGCGCGTTCGCTGTGACGCGCTTTGTTCGTCCGCGGTTTGAAATCCTCTCCGGTCACCGACTGCATTACAAAAAAGTGACCGGAAAGGTGAAGTTGCGGCTCCTGGGGGTAGGAGCCGGGGGGTATTTAATTCGGAAGGTCGGGCAGGCGCGGCGGGACGACGAAGCCGATGGGTTCGGACTTGGTGATCACGGTGCGCGGATCGTCCTTGGTGCGGCGTGACTTGCCTTCGAACATGGCGCCCTGCTCGATCGAGAGCGACTGGTGATAGATATCACCTTCGACCTGACTGGTCGTTTGCAACATCACGCGTTTGCCGCGAACGGATCCAATCACGTGACCGCGGACGATGACTTCCTCGCCCGAGATGCTGCCGGTGACCGTCGCCTCTTCACCGACGACAACGTGGCTGCCTTGGATGTCGCCTTCGACGATGCCGTCGACCTGGACTTCGCCTTTACAGATGAGATTGCCGGTAATCGTGAGGTCGGCGCCGATCACGGATACAGATTTGGGGCCTTCGGGTGCGGCGCGCGGGACTGAAAGAAAGGGGCGGGGCTGAAAGGCGGGTGAAGGGGAACTCGTTTCGCCTGCGGAAGCCGTTGGCTGAGACTTCAGAGTGTCGGCATCGGAACGGCGGAAATTTGGCAACATGTCGGACTTCCCTCTGACACAACTTAAGCAACAATCCGCACCCGAAACGACTCAACGCATCACATCATCGCTTTGCGACGAGCGCGTTTGATTCGGGTAGCACTTTTCCAACGTTGGTCCACCGTGTCGCCGGAGGCTTTCCACTGGAAATTCCCCGGCGCGACGTTCCGAGGCACTCTCTTGAGCGAGAAGTGTGGCGGAAGATCAACGGTCGTAATGATTATGCCCAGTATGGTTATATTTTGAGCGCGCGCACGGC
>CAYYDL010000801.1:0-3315 GCA_964470545.1 uncultured Hyphomicrobium sp.
GTCGCGACGTCCGACACTTCGGCGCGGGTCGGCATCGGCGACGAGATCATGCTTTCGAGCATCTGCGTCGCGATGATGACAGGTTTGCCGGCGGCTCGCGAAAGTCGCGTGATCCGCTTCTGGATGCCGGGAACCTTCTCGACCGGCATTTCAACACCGAGATCGCCGCGCGCGACCATGATGGCGTCGGAGGCGGCGATCACCTCTTCGAGTTCTGCGACCGCCGAGGGTTTCTCGATCTTCGACAGAATGGCGGCGCGATTGCCGATGAGCTTTCGGACTTCGTGAATGTCCTCGGCGCGTTGCACGAACGACAACGCGACCCAGTCGACGCCGAGCTTCAGCGCATGCGCCAGGTCGGCCTTATCTTTTTCGGTGAGGGGACTGATCGGCAGCAGTGTATCGGGCATCGAGATGCCCTTGCGGCTCGCGAGCATGCCGCCGGTCGTGACCTCAGCCTTGATTTGCACAGGCGAGACGTCGACGACACGCATCCGGAGCTTGCCGTCGTCAAGGACGAGCATGTGGCCAGGTTTGATCGAGTCGAAGATCTGAGGATGAGGAAGATAAACCCGTTCTTCCGTCCCGAGTGTTTCGTCGCGATCGAATTTGAAGACCGCGCCGGTCGGCACGTTGATCCGGCCGGCGTCGAAATTACCGATGCGGAACTTGGGCCCCTGCAAGTCAGCGAGAATGCCGATCGGGTGTCGATGGCGCGCGGCGCAGGCGCGCACCGTATTATAAAGCGTCTTGGAACCATCATGCGTCGAGTGGCTCATGTTGATGCGGAACACATCGACGCCCGCCATGAACAACCGCTCGATCATTTCAGGAGCAGCCGAGGCGGGTCCCAACGTCGCCACGATCTTGACCCGCCTGTTGCGTCTCATTTCTCTGCTTTTCCTTGACCGGGATCGGTGAGGCGGATGGTCCACTCCTTCGCCTCGCCAGTGTCTACTTCAAAAAATCCCGTGCGCTTATATCCGCGTTTCGTACAATCCTGAACCCCCCGGATTGCAAAGGATTTCTCCGCCGTGCACATGTCGTTCTTGCCACCCCATTCGCCGCCACGATCGTAATCGATGGCGTGAACGTAAACGTAGCGGCTCGGCAATCCGCCTTTCAAAAGCGTTTCACACGTCTGCGAGGCGATGTTCCACCAGCCTTCTGTCGCCCAGCCCGATTTGTCCTGATACCCAATCGCGACGCCGACACGGCTCGACGTCGCATTGCAGAGTTTCAAGTCCGCTTGTGCTGCCGTCGTGAAAAGGCACAAGCCCAGTACAAAAGCCGTCTTGCGGGAGATTGCATGCGAGAAAAAGCGGGATGACAAGTCAGAGCCTCCAGGTCTCGATGTGGAGAGTTCTGGTTGCGCCCCAGACTTTCGCCAGCGCCTTTCGCATTTCATGGATCGACGAGAATGACCCGGAAATCGTTGACGTTGGTTTGAGTCGGGCCGCACAGAATAAGATCGCCAAGGGGGCGGAAAAAACCCGTAGAGTCGTTGTTCTCCAGGAACTTGGCGGCATTGAGGTTTGCCGCAGCGGCGCGTTGCAGGGTGTCAGGAAAGACCATTGCGCCAGCAGGATCACCGGCGTGGCCACCGCCGCCGTCGATCCCGTCGGTATCGCCGGCCAGTCCCGAAATCCCGGGTGCGCCGTTGAGCGCGATTGCAAGTCCAAGCGCATACTCCTGGTTCGGGCCTCCTGAGCCGTTTCCGCGCACGGTGACCGTCAACTCGCCGCCCGACATGATCGCGACTTTCTCACCCTTACGTTTCGCTTCGAGCGCCATTTCCGCGTGCGCTCTCGCGACGTCGCGAGCCTCGCCTTCCAGATCGTCGCCGAGTGTGATGACGTGATATCCATGCACCCGTGCGATGCTCGCCGCCGCTTCGATCGACGCCCTTGGCGCGGCAACGATCTCGTAGCGCGAGTTCGAGAGCTTCGGGTCGCCGGCCTTCAGCGTTTCGTGACGAGGATCGGAGAGCGCTTCAGCGATTTCCGGTGCCGGCGTGATTTTCCATTTCACAAGCACGTCACGAGCGTCGGCAAGCGTCGAATGATCTGCGACCGTCGGACCCGAGCCGATCTCGTCGGGATTGTCGCCGGGCACGTCTGAAATCGCGAGTGTCAGCAGACGCGCCGGATACACGGCCGCGGCGAGCTTACCGCCTTTGATCTCGGAGAGATGCTTTCTGACGCAATTCATCTCGGAAATCGGTGCGCCGGACTTCAGGAGTTGCTTGGTCAGAGTCTGCTTTGCTTCGAAGCTGACACCGGGAGCGGGGGCGGCCCAGATTGCAGAGGCGCCGCCTGAAAGAAGGCAGAGGACAAGGTCGTTAGGACCCGCGCTTTTAGCCAGCGCAATGGCACGCGCTGCGCCGACGACGGAGTTGGCGTCTGGCACAGGATGGCCAGCTTCCATGATCTCGATGACTTTGGTCGGCAACGCAAATCCATGCCGCGTGGAGATAAGGCCCGAGATCCGATCCGCCTGGCCGCTCGCAATATAGTGTTCCTCAGCCGCGACAGCCATCGCCGCGGAGCCTTTTCCGGCACCGATAATGATGATCCGCCCATTTTCGGGCACGGGCGGAAGATGGGTCGGCAAGCAGACCAACGGATGGGCGGTCTGGTATGCAGCTTCGAACAGCGTGCTCAAAGTCTCGCGAACGCCGCCGTTCGTCCCGTCTTTCATGATGTCTCCCCTGGCCGATGCCTGGTTGTTATCGCATTGTTTGGGGTCTGGTTTGCGCAAACGCCTCCCCCCCGTCAAGGCATCAGAGGCCGCAGTGTCATTGGGGCTTTCCGGTCGCAGCAATGGCGCTTATGTCGTAGGCGTCCGGCGCTGGGCCTGCCGGTCAAGGAGTTGTCAATGAAGACCTTCGATCCGAAAACGACAATGGAGCTCGAAGCGGCGGTATTTCGCCGCCTCGTCGAACATTTACGCTCACGTACCGATGTTCAGAATATCGATATGATGAATTTGGCCGGGTTCTGCCGGAATTGCCTGTCCACCTGGATGTCCGACGCGGCTGCAGCGAAGGGGCTCGAGCTGTCCAAGGAGGACGCGCGCGAGATCGTCTACGGCATGCCGTTCAAGGAGTGGAAGGCGAAGTACCAAACTGACGCCTCGCCAGAGAAGCAGGTCGCGTTCGAGCAAAACCGGCCCAGAGATCATTCTTGAATTGGTCCCCGGCGACACTCGCGTTCCGGGAGCCGGCCGCCGGGGGTGGGCTTGCCGTTGCCGTGGCGCGAATCGTTGCGCGACATGTACAACGTCAAGATGGCTAAGCGAAATTATCCCTTTGGA
>CAYYDL010000802.1:0-2848 GCA_964470545.1 uncultured Hyphomicrobium sp.
GCGCGATCAGCCAGCGGACGACCTCCGCCTTCCGGCCCGGAACGCGAAAGTCGATTGCCTGTCCAGAGGCATGTCTAGAGGGATAGTTCGTCCCCGCTATCTTGGCGCCGGGACGGCAGGTCGAGACGATCTCGACGTTGCTGAACTGCGCGCGGATCCTCGCAAGAAGGTTGCGGGCTTGCGACGTAAGACATTCGGTCGACGTGCCCGCGAGGCGGGATATCTTCCGGCTCGTCATCGCGCGGTCCCTGTAGCGGTCGCCGTCGTCGTTGTATGTCCTGGCATTTACGATGCCTGCTCCTGTCGCGGCAAATACAAGAGAAAACACGGCAATCAATCCCTTACGCATGGGAACTCCACTTCATGGTGAGTGATGAAAAAGCGCAACCGCGTCCGGCCCGCGTCCCCGAGGATACGGCTCCTTGAGAGCATAAAGCTCGATCTGGAAAGCGATTGGGTCAGGCAGGGGAAGCCGCAAGCGCCAGCCCCCCGACGCGCCGCATTGATCCAGGATCTCTCACCTGGAACCGAGGGACCTATCCTTTTGGATAAGCGCCCCATCGTGCGGCGCGCTCTGATGCCCGCAGGCGAGGGGCGAAAATGAGGCCGGTCGTATCAAACCGAGCAGAACCGTTGCCCCTTGCGAACACTCACCATGTGAAATCTGTATTTTGAGTATCGAGCATGGAATAGTTTCACCAAGCAGGGTAGCAAGAATGACGCGGGGGCGCGTCGCGTAAAAAGGGGACAGTCTGGAAGGGGGGACACGACCATGAATGCCTTGAAGAGTCTCATCTTGGGCTTCGTCGCAGGCGTGATCGCGGCGGCGACCGTTCAAGAGGCCATCAGTTGGTACTTCGTCCACTACTGGACCGGTTGGGACGCGGAGCCTTGGAGTCTGCGCCCGATGCCGAGCCTTCTCATCCCCCAGCTCGTTCTGCCATGGTTGCTCGCAAGCACGATCACCGCTGGCCTCTGGGGCGCGCTCTTCGGCTTGCTTCTCGGTTGGAAGCCCATCGGCATGATGACGATCCGCGGCGCCATCCTCGGCCTGTTCGGTCCGGGTCTGATCGGGTCGTTCATCGCGGTGCCCTACCTCGCTCACGCCCCGTCGCCGTTGCTTGAAGGAAATGTGAGCCAGATCGTGCCCATCCTTTGCATCTCCGCAGGCTTCGGCGCCGTGACGGCCTGGCTCTATGGCCTCTTCAGCTGGGGACGTCTGCCCTAGGCTTCGTGAGATCGAGATCTGGTCGCGGCCGGACGCACCACCTACGTCTCGAGCGGGAGGATAAACCCTCCCGTCGCGGAAACCCGCGATGATCGAGGTGTTCGGAAGGGTTTCGAATGCATGTTCCGATTCTTCTGCTGATCGCCGCACTCGCGGCGGCAGCCAGTGCATCGCCGACGGAGGCGAAGCAGCCGCCGCGCGCCAAAGCAAAGCACACTTGGCAGAAACCGCGCGTCGACCGCGACCGTGATTGCACGCCGATCAACGGACGCTACGGTTACTACGGCAATCCCTGGTGCGACACCGGCTCCTCGCGGCCGCCCGACATCGAATTCCGCGAAAATCACCGATACCAAAAACGACACTAGGGCCCTTCAGGATTCCGCCGAAACATAGTGGAAATCTGACTGATCATCGCCTCCTCCTTGCGGGAGGGGCTAGGGGTGGATTCGCATCGAAATATCACGCGCATAATCCCCCACCCGGCGCTTCGCGCCACCCCCCCCGCAAGAGGGAGGATAAAGGTTCAATCAGATCGCGCATGAATGCTTTCGATTCCAAGCAATGCTGAAAGGCTCTAAGGTTGGCCCTGTCGTGCCGCCCGCGCCTTCAGCCGTTCCAGCAGCCAGACGCGCACGGCGCTCGAAAGCCCCGCTTCACCGCGTGTTTTGTCGATGGCATTGATCAGGCCCGCGACGGTCATCCCGTCTTCAGCGGCAGCCTCTTTGAGCGCGACCCAGAACGCGGTTTCGAGCGAAACGGACGTTCGGTGGCCCTCTATGGAAAACGAACGCTTCTCGGGCCGCATCCGGATTACGAGGCGTTACCCGGATCGAAGTCATCGGCGTCGTCCGACTCGTGATTTCCGTCCCGTCGCGCCCCGTCCAGCTCGGCCTGCGACTTACGATGTTGCGCGTCCGCGAGGCCGCGCTCCGATTTCGATTGCCCGTATTTGAGCCGGTTCTCCTGCGCCTCTCGTTCACGATCGGCGCGCTCGCGGGCTTTACGGACCTTGTTGAGATTGATGATCTCGGCGGTCATAAAATGCACTCCGCAAAGGATGCAAATCGCATCCAGAGTTTGTGCCATTGTAGGAGCAGCGACACAAACCCGTCAAACACCGCAGTGCATTTTGTACGCGAAGTGCCGTTCGGTCGCAACGCGGCGCGCTTCAGCAATCATTCAGCGAAGGTGTGAACCGTAAGGCTTGGCCGATATGGTGATCGTCACTCAGGCCCGATCATCTTCTCCGGACGAACGATCTCATCGAACGCCTTGTCCGTGACGTATCCGCCGCCAACGGCTTCCTCGCGCAGCGTCGTTCCCT
This sequence comes from uncultured Hyphomicrobium sp., assembly GCA_964470545.1. Classification (GTDB taxonomy): domain Bacteria; phylum Pseudomonadota; class Alphaproteobacteria; order Rhizobiales; family Hyphomicrobiaceae; genus Hyphomicrobium_B. The sequence continues at coordinate 2,556 of CAYYDL010000802.1, forward strand.
TCTTGTGCGCCGTCTTCGCGATCTTTGCGGCGTTGTCGTACCCGATTTTCGGTGCAAGCGCCGTCACAAGCATTAACGAACGCTCGAGACCCGCCTTGATGTTGTCTACCCTCGGCTCGATTCCGACGACGCAGTTGTCGGTGAATGAAACGACGGCATCGCTCATCAGGCGGACCGACTGCAGGAAGTTGTAGGCCATGACGGGATTGTAGACGTTGAGTTCGAAATGCCCCTGGCTGCCGGCAAAGCTCAGCGCGGCATTGTTGCCGAACACCTGAATGCACACTTGCGTC
>CAYYDL010000803.1:0-1934 GCA_964470545.1 uncultured Hyphomicrobium sp.
GCCACGCTGCCCGTTATCGCGAAAGCGCTCAATCGTTCGCGCGCCGAGATCTATGGCGTTCTGACATTTTATCATGAGTACAAGCGACACCCGGTCGGCAAGCACGTCATCAAGATTTGCCGCGCCGAGGCCTGCCAGTCGATGGGCACCGAAGCGCTCTGCCGGCACGCGGAGCAGTCGCTGAAGACCAAACTCGGCGAGACGACCCCCGACGGCATGGTCACGATCGAGCAGGTCTTCTGCCTCGGCAATTGCGCACTCTCACCCGCTGTGATGGTCGGCGAAAAGCTCTACGGCAAGGTCGATTCCAAGCGCTTCGACGAGATCATCGGAAGCCTCGAAAAGGAGGCCGCGGAATGATCAGAGTTTTTGTTCCAAGAGATGCCGCAGCCCTCTCCGTCGGCGCTGACGAAGTTGCCGCCGCCATCGCCAGCGAAGCAAAGAAGCGCAATCTCGACATTCAGATCGTGCGCAATGGCTCGCGGGGCATGCTCTATCTGGAGCCGCTGGTCGAAGTCGAAATGCCGAAAGCACGCGTCGCCTACGGCCCGGTTGCCGCGAGCGACGTTGCCGGTCTCTTCGATGCTGGCTTCCTCGAAGGCAAGCCGCATGTGTTGGCCCACGGCCCGACCGAAGAGATCCCGTATTTCAAAACCCAGGAACGGCTGACGTTTGCACGCTGCGGCATCACCGATCCGCTCTCCATCGAAGATTATCGCGCGCACGGCGGCTTTGTGGGCCTCGCCAAGGCGCTTCATATGAAACCGATCGATATCGTCACCGAAGTGACGACGTCCGGTCTTCGCGGTCGCGGCGGCGCAGGCTTCCCGACCGGCATCAAATGGAAGACGGTCCTCAACACCCCAGGCGAACAGAAGTACATCGTCTGCAACGCCGACGAGGGCGACTCCGGCACCTATGCCGACCGCATGATCATGGAAGGCGACCCCTTCGTCCTGATCGAAGGCATGACCATCGCAGGCTTCGCGGTCGGAGCCAACCAGGGCTACATCTACATTCGCTCCGAGTACCCCCACGCCGTCAAAACGATGCGCAAGGCGATCACCATCGCCTACGAAAACGGCTACCTCGGCGACAACGCAGCAAAAAGCGGCAAGCGCTTTGACCTCGAAGTCCGCGTCGGCGCCGGAGCTTACATTTGCGGCGAAGAAACCTCGCTGCTCGAATCCCTTGAAGGTAAGCGCGGCCAGATCCGTCCCAAGCCGCCACTCCCCGCCATCGAAGGCCTCTTCGGCAAGCCGACCGTTGTCAACAACGTGATCTCGCTCTGCACCGTGCCGATCATCCTCGACAAGGGAGCCGAGTTCTACAAAAATTACGGCGTGGGCCGCTCTCGGGGCACCCTTACCATCCAGCTCGCAGGCAACATAAAATATGGGGGGCTGGTGGAGAAGGCCTTCGGATTGACCCTGCGCGAAGCCATCTACGATTTCGGGGGTGGCACGGCCACCGGCAAGAAGTTCCGCGCCGTCCAGGTGGGCGGTCCGCTCGGAGCTTACTTCCCTGAATCCCTGCTCGACACTCCGCTCGATTACGAAGCATTTGCGGCGAAAAAGGGCCTCGTCGGCCACGGCGGCGTCGTCGTTTTCGACGAAACGGTCGATTTAGCGAAACAGGCACACTTTGCGATGGAATTCTGCGCCATTGAAAGCTGCGGCAAATGCACGCCTTGCCGCATCGGCTCCACGCGCGGCGTCGAAGTTATCGAAAAAGTCATTGAGAACAAAGACCGCGCCAAGAACATGGTGCTGCTGAACGACCTGTGCGAGCTCATGCTCGATGGCAGCCTTTGCGCCCTCGGCGGTCTGACCCCTTACCCGGTTGTGAGCGCCTACACTCACTTCCCCGAAGATTTTCAAAAACCTGCGGCAGCGCCGCCGCAACACTATCTCGCGCACCGCACGGAGGAACAA
>CAYYDL010000804.1:0-5194 GCA_964470545.1 uncultured Hyphomicrobium sp.
TATGCCCCGGCAACAGCTGGCATGCGCGAATTAATCTGGCAGATGGGCATCCGATGACAGACGCAGACGTTGTGGTTGTCGGCCTTGGGCCAGCGGGGGCGACGGCCGCGCGGGTGATTGCGGGATCGGGCGCTCGGGTTATGGCGTTCGATCGCAAGCGAGAGGCCGGCAAACCCGTGCAGTGTGCGGAACTCATTCCACGGATCATTTCCCCCGAAGCAGGCGATGTGCATTCCGCGCTCCGTCAACGCATCGATGACATGCAAACTTTTGTCGAGCGGGAACTCGCAGATTGTACGCCAAATTTCCCTGGTCACATGATTGACCGAGCGGCATTCGATGCCAAGCTCGTCGAATATGCCTCCGGTGCTGGAGCAAGCTGCCGTCTCGGCACTTTTGTTCGGGCGATTGACGATACCGGCCTCGTCATCACGAGCAAACGGGAGCGCGTCAACGCACGGATCATCATTGGCGCCGATGGGCCGCATTCGTTGGTCGGACGCGCGATAGGCGTGGGTAACACGGAATTCGCCGAGACCCGGCAAATAACAGTCGATCTCATCGCTCCCTACACCGCAACGGATATCTTTTTGTCTTCTGAAATTGTGGGCGGCTACGGCTGGTTATTCCCAAAGCGGACGATGGCCAATCTCGGCATTGGCGTTTCTGCCGCCTACAAGGAGGACCTGAAGCCTTTGCTGAAAAACCTTCATGATCGCCTTGCCAATGAGGGGCGAGTCGGTCGACGGGTTCTGGGCATTACAGGCGGTGCGATCCCCGTTGGCGGAATCAAGGGCCCGGTCGGATATTTGGGTCGCACGCCGGTACTCCTCACCGGGGATGCAGCGGGCCTCGCCAATCCGATCACTGGTGCGGGCATTAACGCCGCGGTCATTTCGGGTGCGCTGGCGGGCGAGGCGGCGCTCAGATGGCTCGATGGCGATCGTTTGATATTGCGAGATTATCGCGACGGCATTGAGGATTTGTTCAAGCCCGGAATCGATCGCGCCCTGCGGCACCGCGAGCGCCTCCGGAGCTATTACGACGTCGGTACGCGTCCGCCGCCGGGTGCGCTTCGGCAATCCTGGATCGCGTACGACTCTTATTGGAAAAATTGAAACAAGGTCCGGGAAGAGGTTGCATGACTTGTCTGAAGCGAGAACTCGCCTTGCCATCGCGCGTCGGCGCCGGAGGAGCTGATTTCAATTCCGCCGATGCAATGCGACCCCGGATACCGCCATCGACTCCCGCGGGGGCCAAGAACGGCGCACGCGTGAAGCTTGCCAATGTTCCGCCTGAGGGCGTGTACCTCCCGAACAATAATCGCCTGGCACCGCATATGCGCAGCCCGGAATATGTCCAGATGTCCACCGCGGCCGCCATCACGCTCGGCGTAATGCCGGGCAAGATGCATGGCTGCGGCTGCACGCGATGCCTCAACCTCCTGCTGACGTATCCCGAAGGATGTCGCGCGAATTGTGCCTACTGCGGCCTCGCGCGTCATCGCGAGGCTGATCGCGATTATGCCGATCGAAATTTCATTCGCGTTGACTGGCCGGCTGTGCCGATGGCCGAAATTGTCGACAAGGTCAGCCGGGACGGAATCAACACGCCGTTCCACCGAATGTGCATCTCGATGATCACCCATCCCAATTCGGATGCGGACACCGTCGCGGTACTGAAGCAATGGACAGACAAAATCGATCCTTCCGACCTTCCGGTTTCGATTCTCTCAAATCCGACGACGATGACGCGAGCCGACGTTCAGCGGCTACATGAGCTCGGTGCGGATATCTTCACTGTCGCGATCGATGCTGCGACTCCGGAAATTTTCGATCGGACGCGCGGAAAAGGAGTGCAGTCGCCTCATAGCTGGGAAACCTACTGGACTGTTCTCGAAGCGGCGCGCGACATCTTCGGCAATCAGAAGTTTGGTGCTCACGTGATTATCGGTATGGGCGAGACCGAACACGATGCTTTGACGCTCATTCAACAATTGGTGGACATGGGCGGACACAGCCACCTGTTCTGCTTCTTCCCCGAAAAGGGATCTCTGATGGACCATCTGCCTGCGACGCCCCGCGATCAGTGGCGGCGCGTGCAACTTGCCCGTTATCTCATCGACTATCGCGACGTCCGGGTCGATCATATGCGCTTCGATGGAGAAGGCCGTGTCGCGGATTTCGGAATCCCCGACAGCGAACTAGATGCAATCATAGATGAGGGGATAGCGTTCCGGACATCGGGCTGCCCTGGAAAGTTTCGGACTGATGTTTCCGCTTGCGATCGGCCTTACGGCGATTCTCCGCCATCTAACATCGCGAGCTATCCCTTCCAGCCCGCCGATGCAGATCTGCGCAAGATCCGGCATCAAATAGGGCGGCAACGGCCAGGAGAAGAATACATTCCCGGCGAGGAATTCGAGACAAGTGAGCGGTCCTGAGCCATGGTTAGGCCCGTTCGTGTCATCGATACAGGCGTGCGCGATGGGCGGCGCCAAATTGCCTTCGATCAGGCCGTCATCGATTTGCATCGCGACGGTAAAGTGCCGGACACCGTGCGCTTTCTGAGGTTTGAGGCGTGCGCGCTCGTCGGTAGGCACCAAGCCATCGGACGCGAAGTCAAGATCGACTACTGCCGGCAAAACGGGATCGGTCTTGTTCGGCGGATCACCGGCGGCGGCGCAATCTATCTCGATCCCGGCCAGGTCGGATGGGAGCTGATCGTTTCGCGGCGCCGATTTCCGCTTCCGACGCTTCAGGATTATACGAAAGAAATCTGCGAGGCCGTCGCTGCAGGCCTATCGATGACATTTTCGATCGACGCGAGATTCCGTCCGCGAAACGATATTGAGGTCGAGGGAAAAAAGCTTTGTGGAACCGGCGGCTTTTTTGATGGTGACACACTTTTCTATCAGGGGACCGTTCTGCTCGATGCGCCGCCTGAGCGCATCATGGCTTGCCTGAACGTTCCGAATGATAAACTTCGCAAGCGACGGCTTGCTGCCGCGGCCGACCGCCTGACCACGCTGACGGCATTGTCCGGCGGAAAAATACCGGACATTGGCACTGTCCACTCCGCAATATTGAGCGGACTGAAGAACAGATTCGGACTGGATTTCTTTACTTCCGATCCGAGCACCGAAGAGGAAGCTGTCGCCGAAAAATTGCATGCTGAAGAGATCGGCACCGACGAATTCGTCTTCTCGATCGATGATCCTCAAGCGGGCGAATGTTGTGGTGCAACCCTTGTTGCCCCGGGGGGCACCGTAACGGCCATGGTGCGCACCGAAGGTCTGAATGATGCCCGCAGGATACGCGAGATTCTGCTCACGGGCGATTTCTTCGTAACGCCGCCGCGAATCGTTCTCGATCTTGAGGCTGCGTTGCGGGGAGCCGAGGTGAATGCCTTGAGCGGTGAGGTCGATCGATTCTTCGCCTCGGCGAAGGCGGAGCTTCTGTCCCTCACTCCGGCCGAATTCAAGGCCGTGATCAATGCCGCCGTGCGCGTAACGAACGCATGAAACACGTCTCCGTTGTCCAGCACACGCAGTCGGAGTGGCTTGGCCATATCGAAGACCATCTCGAAGGCCGCGGCGTGAGGTTCGGCTATATCCGGCCCTTTGCAAGCGGCGGCACAATTCCAAAAGTGACGACAATTGGAGATGGCCTTATCCTAGTCGGTGGAGGGCCATGGGGCGGCGCTACTCCCGAATTCCTTCTGCCGTCGCTCGAGGAGGAGGTCCGCCTCGTACGCGCCTGTCTCATGCTCGACAAGCCTGTGCTTGCCGTCGGGTTGGGCGCGCAAATTCTGAGTCTGGCCGCCGAAGGCAGTGTCGCAGCGGCACCGCTCGATTTTACGGTCGGATATGCATCCCGCGTCGCAGACGAAGCTTTAGCGGGCTATTTACCGCCAGAGTTTCCGAACGTCGTCTTCATGCGCGATAGGCCAGTGCCGCCCGACTATGCCGAGGTTCTGGCGACGGATGATGCTGGCAATGTAGCGATCTTCCAGATCGGAAAAAATGCCATCGGGTTTGCCGGTCACCCGGGATTGCGACGGGCAATGATCGAAGACTTGCTGATGGAGTTCGACGAGCATCCTAACGACGCCGCGCAAAATCTCGAGAAGCTAGGCAACGTGGGTGTCGAAATCGAAGACGCGTTGGTGCCGATCATGACCGGCATCGCGCGATTGACAGGCTGGATGGCCTGATTTTTACGAACATATTCGCCCACATATTTTCTCACCCAATTCAATTTCGCCACTCATTAAAAATGAGAATATTCAAACATTCGAATATGATGTTGACTGATTTCGGGGACGCCGTTAGACAAGTTCTAAGGCGGCGCATTCAACAAGAAGCCGTTTCGCAGAGGAGGTCGACCATGGCTGATAAACTTCTGATCGTCATGGCGAACACAGATCCTCGCAACGGCGAAGAACTTGGCGCGCCCCTGTTCCAGGCATCCGTCGCCGCTGCAATGGGTTACGACGTCGAAGTCATCTGCACGGCAACGGCCGGACGCCTGATGAAGAAAGGCGAGGCGCAAGCCCTCGTCGTGAAGGAAGGCTCGCCGAAATCCGTCTACGATTTCATCAAAGATGCGCACGAAGCCGGTGTGAAATTCTTCTGCTGCTCGCCCAATCTCGATCTCTTCAACATGACGAAGGACGATCTGATCCCCGAGTGCGAGGGAATCGTCGGCGGAGCCTACATGATCGAAGAGGTCATGGAAGGGCAGTGCAAGGTTTTGACGTACTGATTTCTTTTCAACGGACGGCATGCGGTTATGACGCACGGTGCAGCATCACGCATTCAGGATTTCATCGGAGATCCCATCAGCGACAAGCCGGTCGTTGAGCGCGCGGAGCTTGAATCGATCTTTCAAGATATCCAGGCCGATCTGCGCTTCGATCACGAGCTCAACGGCTGCCTGAATTGCGGCATCTGCACGGCCACGTGCCCGGCGGCGCATTACTATGATTTTTCTCCGCGAGAGATCGTTCAGCTTCTTTGGACCGAGAATCTCGAGGGCATCTATGATGCCATGCAGGAGAAGATCTGGTCCTGCGCGCAATGCTACACCTGCGCCGCGCGCTGCCCGTTCCAGAATTCGCCCGGCGGTCTCGTGATGATCATGCGCGAAGTCGCGATCAAGCACGGCATGCAGTCGGCCAAGGACGTGCTGCG
>CAYYDL010000805.1:0-4474 GCA_964470545.1 uncultured Hyphomicrobium sp.
CGACCTCAATCTTGCCACCCTTATGGCGCGGCGCGTCATCGTCCTCAATCGCGGTCGGATCGCTGCCGATGGACCTGCTCGGTCGACCCTGACGGAGTCGATCATGCAATCTGTGTTTGGAGTGTCAAATTCCCTATGCCGAGTGCCGCCCTCCAATGAATGGTGCGTACTGCCCCATCGCGCCAAGGGAGCGGCTCATTAATGCTCTGAGTCGGTAGATCATTAGACGCTGTGCTGCTTGAGGTGCGCGAGGATTTATGGGCCGACAGGTCAAGAGGCAACGAAAGCGTCTAGAGAAAGAACCTGGGCAAGCGTCAAACTAGAGTGGGCGCTTTGGCAAGCCTGAGAGAGCAGGTCATGAATCTACGCACCGTGAATTATTCATGGGAAGGCATCGCCGCGATCTTGCGGATTGCCGTCGAGGATGCCCGCGATCTGGGGAAACTTCATCGCCACAGAATTTACACCTATCGGTTAACGTGGCGATCGATCAATGTTCTGCTCAATGGCAAGCACGCCGCGATCGGCGGTTGGGCTATCGCCCAGCGGCTCCGCAAGACCGCGGAGATCGCAGAGGCTTACAGTGCCGACGAACTAATGGCTGAGCCGGGAATCGGGCCTTCGACAGCGACAGATATATAGCTGTGGTTTGAGGCGCGGGGGTCGCATTTCCGCAAGTCCGCCGAAATCGGACGCTAAATCAAAAAAGTAAGCTGAAGCAGTAGCTTGGAGCTGCCCGATTGGTACACAAGGGTGGCACAAATGGCATTGCCAATGACTTGACCAATTGGGCATCCGAAGACCGGAATCTTCATGCTCCGGAAGCGGGTGCCGGACGAGCTCCGATCCGTCCTGGGTAAACGCGAAGAAAAGCTGAGCCTTGGCGCGCGTGATCCGCAGGAGGCGAAGCGGCTGCACATCGGCGCTCGTCCAAGCTGGAAAGCCGGCGGGCTAATCTACGGCTGGCGGCAAAGCCGTCCAGTCGGAGATTCTAGATGAAGATGCGCGCCCTGGACGCGGCCGCTCCTCGCGCTCCCGAAGATTTTTGGGTACATGAGCGCCTGATCCGCGAGAATTCGGTGACTTCTGGACAGATCGTGCGCCACTTCGATCTCCATCGGGATTGCTAGAAGCCGCCCGATTCGACCACTTCGGGAGCGCAGCGTTCGCGTTCGCCAAGCCAAACTCGAGAGACAGACCTTTTCGGGGAATAGTGATGAGCTCATCAAACGAGTTTAGCGTGATGACTTCTGGTGCCTTTACGGCAGCGCATTTCGAACTGATTCCGCAATTGGAAAAGCTGACAAAGAAAAAAATCGTCACCGCAACAACGTCCGTCGGAACTGGCGAGACCTCAATACCCAACCGGTTGCGGCGCGGTGAAATCACCGACGTCGTCATCGTTGCAGACGCTTTGATAAGCAAGCTCATCGAAGAGGGGCTGGTTTTGGCGGAAGGGCGCACACCGGTCGCCTACTCGTCTATCGGAATGGCGGTCCGGGAAGGGGCTCCCAAGCCTGATATCGGCTCGATCGATGCATTGCGAAAAACGATCTTGCAGGCCAAATCGATCGGCTATTCCGCCAGCGTAAGCGGCGAATACGTCACGAAAGAGCTATATCAACGTCTGGGAATCGCGGACCAGGCTACAAATAAAAGTCACCTTATCGGCGGAGGTGAGCGCGTTGGCGCTGTTATCGCGAGAGGCGGCGTGGACATTGGCTTTCAGCAAATGAGCGAATTATTACCCGTTCGAGGAATCGCGCATATCACGCCGCTGCCGCCTGAGGTCCAGAAGCGATCGGTATTCTCTGCTGGCGTCGCCTCGACCGGCCGCGACATCGAGCTGGCCAAGTCGGTGATCAAATTTCTTGCGTCGGGAGAAGCTGCTTCGGCTATCACCAAAACCGGCTTGGAGCCTGTCTGCAATTGATTAAGCGGCGTCAGATTGGCAGAGGCCGGATATTCTCGGCTGCATCGTCAGCTATACGCAGGTTGTAAGCCGCACCCATCAGCAGGCCGTGGCAATGGCGCCGTGGCGTCAGAGCGGCTTGCCTCTCTTGCCTAAGAAGCCTGCCTTGCAGCCAGCAAAATGCGCTCGGCTGTCGCTCCTCGTCTGCCGCTTGAGCGACCAAGGCTCGCAATCGACACGATGTTCCGTCGCGGTACGGGGGCGATGTGGGCCGACTTGTCGCATCAATCTTGCAAAAGTTGTCAGTTCAGGGCACCAAGGAAACCGTCAGTCCTTCGCGAGGCTTCCTTCCATGGCTTCCTTTCCGGCGTCCAGTACCGTCTTCGACTCGGTTCTATTTCGCGATTCCTTCGGCACACCCGCTATTCGCGAGATTTTCTCGGATAAGGCCCGGCTATCGCGCTACATCGACGTCGAGATCGCTCTGGCAAGAGCGGAAGCGAAATGCGGCGTCATCCCGGCTGCGGCTGCGGACGAGATTGCAAAGCGGTGCAGCGTTGACGCGCTGGACCTGGAGCTGATGGGCAAAGAGACCGACAACGTCGGATATCCGATTCTGCCGCTGGTCCATCAGCTGGTGAAGCAATGTGGAGAGGCCGGCCGGTACATTCATTGGGGGGCAACCACACAAGACATTATGGATACCGGCCTGGTTCTCCAGGTTCGCGACGGCCTGCGCATCGTCGAGAACGACATCGCCGCATTGCGGGCGATTCTGGCCGATCTTGCGCGCAAGCATCGCGACACGCCGATGGCCGGGCGAACGCATCTGCAACAAGCACTTCCAATAACGTTCGGCTACAAGGCGTCGATCTGGCTTGCCATATTCGATCGGCATGCAGAGCGGCTTGAGCAGTTGAAGCATCGGGTCCTCGTCGGTCAGTTTGCCGGCGCGGCCGGCACCCTTGCTTCGATCGGAGAAAAGGGATTCGCAGTTCAGGCTGCGCTCTGCGAGGAACTGGAGCTCGGCATTCCCACTTCGACGTGGCACGTCGCGCGCGATGGTCTTGGCGAAACGATCAATCTGCTTGGCCTGGTGACAGCATCGCTCGGGAAGATCGCGCTTGACGTCATGATCATGGCCTCGACGGAATTTGCGGAGGCTTACGAGCCGTTCGTGGCCGGACGCGGCGCATCGTCGACCATGCCGCAGAAACGCAACCCGATTTCCTGCGAGCTCATTCTCGCAGCCAGCAAAGCGGTGCGACAGCATGCCGGGCTGATGCTCGACGCCATGGTTCAGGATTTCGAGCGGGCAACGGGCCCCTGGCATGCCGAATGGATGGCAATACCCGAGAGCTTCATTTTGACCGCCGGCGCACTTCACCAGGCGAAGTTTGTGCTCGGTGGACTTATCATCGACAAAGCTCGCATGGTTGAAAATCTCGCCATCTCCAAGGGATTGATTGTGGCCGAGGCGGTCATGATGCACATGGCGCCCGTGCTCGGGCGGCAGCAGGCTCACGACATCGTTTACGAGGCTTGCCGAACGGTGAATGAAAAGGGCGGCACCTTAGCCGACGTTCTTTCTCAGAATCCGACGATCGCGAAGCAATTCGACCGGGCCGCGCTTGGCCGATTGACGGACCCCGCGAACTATTTGGGTCTCGCGCCGGACATGGTTGATCGTGTCTTGCGGCAATCCAATCATTAGACCGCGGCCGACAAAACGGAATATCTGCGGATCTCCCCGAGATATTGCTGCCGCCGTGCGGCCGACCCATGAGCGACGCGTAGGCCGCCTGGGACCCGCGTGTCCATCACTCGCCATATAAGATCGCACTCCGTGCTGCCTGCGCTCCTTACGGGAGTGGCCCAAAGAGGTCCGCGTTGTCGCGCGCATGAATCGTCGCTATTAATGCGCAATGCGACTTAACTTCGAATTGCTGGATATCCGCGCATTTCTGGCGGTGCTGGAGGTCGGCAGCTTCCACAAGGCTGCGGAGGCGCTGCACCTGTCGCAGCCCGCCCTCAGCCGCCGCATCAAATCGCTCGAGGAAGTGCTCGGTGCGCCGCTGCTCGAGCGTACCACGCGCCGCGTTTCGCCGACAACGGTCGGCCGAAAGATGCAGCCGATGTTCCTGCGCATGATCGACGAGCTGGAAGCCTCCGTGCTCAACATGAGCGAGACCGGCAGCCGACACTCCGGACAGGTTACGATCGCCTGCATCCCGGCCGCGGCATTGTATTTCCTGCCGCAGGTCATCCGGCGCTTCAACGAGCGGTACCCGCTCATTCGCTTCCGTATCCACGATCTGTCCGGCCAGGAAGGGCTGGAAAGCGTCGCCCGCGGCGACACGGAGTTCGGCATCAACATGCTGGGCTTCGGCGAAGCCGACCTTCGCTTCACGCCGCTGAAGAACGACCCTTTCGTTCTCGCCTGTCGGCGCGATCAAATGTAAAGATGTCATTACATTTGGCGCCAGTGCGGTCGGCTCTCGCCCGCGAACGAGAACGCCAAACACCAGGAGGAGCCGCCATGAAGCGCTGTTTTGCCGTTCT
>CAYYDL010000806.1:0-10164 GCA_964470545.1 uncultured Hyphomicrobium sp.
GTTCGTCGCGCGCCCGAGCATCCCAAGAAGCGAGGAGCGCGTCGGCGCATCGAGCGTCGCGATGAGTCTGCTCGGCTGCGACCGCCAACTCTCGAACCCGCCGTCGAATTCGGCACGGCCATTAAGGGGCGAACCGTTGAGCACACCGTTGAAGGTCACGTCCGTCGTCTTTGAAGCTCTGAGCCCGATTTGAACCAGTCCGGCGATCTTGCCGTCTTTCAAGCCAGTGAGGTGCTCCTCTCCGATGATGCCGAGGAGACCAGCCTTGCGGACGAGATCGTGCATCGCGTCGGGCGTCGAGCCGACGACATCATAGGCAACGGAACCAACTGGCCCGCTATCGCGCATCTGAACTCCACCCTCAAGCCCAATCGTCAAGCCGCTTTCGGTCGTGACCTTCGCGACGGGCAACGTCATCTTCCGCCCGTCCTTCGCGAACGAAATGTCGATGTTACGATAGGTATCGTTTCCGTTGGTCAGCCTGCCCGCGATGATGCGGAGCCGGACATCCGCCGGCAATTCCTTCTCGGATTGCGCATCGTCGGCTTTGGGTGCCAGACCGAGGGCTTTTCGAAATTCCGAGCCGAGTGCCGCGGCAATTTTTGGAAAGACTTGATGTGTGTCGAGGTCCTCGGCCTGCAACGTCACGTCCAATCGCTCGCGATCGTCGTGCGTGATCTTGAACTCGCCCGCGAGCGCGCGGCCAAAAATGTCTCCGGACGCAGCTGTCAGAAAAAACCGCTTGTCGTCGATATCGAGTTTGCCCGCGGCGGAGTACGGCCCGTCGGCATCGATATCCAGCGGAATGCCGGACTTATCGGCCCAAGCCTTGAAGCGGCCAAAGCTGCTGCCACCGATAAAACCGTTACCGGCGAAGCTGAATTTGCCCCCGCGCGTCTTGAGATCACCCGTGAGATCGAGCCGTGAGCCTCCGGGCAAACTGATCTTGAAGGTCTTGAGATGCGTGACGCTACCCTGCCGATCCGCATCGACCGAAAGGCCGCCCGCATTTTCGCCGCCGATCTTCACCTGCTCGAGATTGATCTTCGCGGATGCGGTCGTTTCGCCAGCCACGGATTGCATCAAGCCGAGCGCGAGTTGCTGGAGCTTAGCGAACGATGCGCTGCCTTGCCCCGCTCCGGCGAGCCAATCGATGTCGAGCCACTTGGAATTGAGCACGAGATCGAGGCGCGGCGAAGCTGTCCACGTCGCGACGGCGGAACCGGCAATCGTTTGTGGTGCTGCCGCGTTATCGAGCGTCAGCGCGAGATTCCGGATCTTTGCCCCAAGGCCGTCCGCAGTGACGTCGGACTTGAGATCGAGCAGCGGCGGTCCCTTTCCGATCGTCGGCCCTTTATCCACACCAGGCACCTGGATTTTGCCTGTCCAGCGGCCCTTGAATGTCGTCTTGTCGTTCAGATTGGAGACGCGTCCGTCAAGCATGAACACGCTGGGCGACCGATCAGCCCGAGCCGCAAGCTTGAGGGCGAATGCGCCATCGCTTCCGGGGACGTCAGTCGCGAATTTGACGTCGTGCTCGGTGCCTGACCAGGAAACCGATCCCTTAAAGCGAAATGGCCCGGTGAGACTGTCCGCCGAAAGGTCGCCGTCGATGCCGTCGACCGTCGCGACACGCTCGGATGCCGCGTTGTAGAGTGACACCGCGCCGTCGGTAATTTGTACCGCGCGCAACGCGACGTCGCGCGGAACGAAGGGCAAATCTCCGGGCCTGAGTTCAAGCCGCGTCCAGTTTCCGATGCCCTTGTCGTCGACGGAAAGCGTAAGGACGGGTTTTTCGAGTTCGATTTGGCTCGCCTCGAAGACACCGCGCAGCAATGCGGGCCCCGAAAGCCACATCGTGAAGCTATCGGCCCGAACGAATGGCTCTCCGGTCTGGCCGGTCAGGTTGGCGATGCGAACCTTCTCGAACCGGACATACGGAACTGGCAGAAATTTGAGGTTGACCGACCCGCCGACCCGAACCTCACGGCCCAGAACCTTCGACGCCTCTTCCTCGAAGACACCGCGGTAGCTGTTCCAGTCGACAAAATTCGGGACGGCGAAAAGTGCCGCCAGAATAGCGACGAGAAGCGCGCCAAGAAATAAAAGCCCGTTGTTCATGAACGTCTCTAAGAGCCGCGCTCGCGACGCAAAGCACACCGGCGGACGCGATCGAAGCAACGCCGCTGCCGTATACATATATATGGCACGGTGGTCCTATACTCTGAACTCGAAATTTGGCTCATTTCCAGGCGTTTGACGATTTTTGCGTCCCATTTCGGTTTGCTGTTGCTCGAAGGCGCGGCGCTGCGCCGCCCTGGTTGTACGATCAGCTGCGGTGGTTTACCTGAGTTCCATGACATCGATTCAGAAGCCGGATGCAGCCGGCGGCGGAGATTTGCCGCACGACGATGACGAGCCGCCGTTCGATCTTCCCGAAGCACCCGCTGCGCAACAGCACCGGGACGTGAAGAGCGGCTTGTCGATTTCGGCGCGCGCCGTCGCGGCTTCCCGCGGGCAACCGACATATCTGGAAGGCCTCAATCCCGAGCAGCGCGAAGCCGTCGAGACGACGGAAGGGCCGCTTCTTGTGCTGGCGGGAGCCGGAACCGGCAAAAAGCGCGTTCTAACGACGCGCAACGCCCATATACTGGCGACCGGCCGCGCTTACCCGTCGCAAATTCTCGCTGTGACCTTCACGAACAAGGCCGCAAGGGAAATGCGCGAGCGAATCGGATCATTGATCGGCGGCACGCTCGAAGGCATGCAGTGGCTCGGAACGATCCATTCGATCGGCGTCAAGATTCTTCGCCGCCATGTCGAACTCGTCGATCTGAAGCCCGGCTTCACGATCCTCGATGACGACGACCAAGTCCGCCTTCTGAAACAGGTGATCGAAGCGGCCGGCATAGACAAAGACCGTTGGCCTGCGCGCCAGCTTGCCGGCCTGATCGACAGCTGGAAGAACCGCGGTCTGACGCCGGACAAAGTTCCGGACGGAGAATCATTCGCGTTTGCTGCCGGAAAGGGCGCGAAGCTTTATGCCGCCTATCAGGCGCGCCTCAAGGATCTCAACGCCTGCGACTTCGGCGATCTGCTGCTCGAATGCATCCGATTGTTCCGCCAGCACCCGGACATTCTCGCCGATTATCATCGCCGCTTCCGCTATATTCTGGTGGACGAGTATCAGGACACCAACGTCGCCCAATACCTCTGGCTTCGGCTCCTGGCGCAAGGTTCGCCGAACATCTGCTGCGTCGGCGACGATGATCAATCCATCTATGGCTGGCGCGGTGCTGAGGTCGACAATATCCTGAGGTTTGAGAAGGATTTTCCAGGCGCCAAGGTGATCAGGCTGGAGCGCAACTACCGGTCCACGGCCAACATTCTTGCCGCCGCCTCCGGCCTCATCGCCAAGAACGAAGGCCGACTCGGAAAAACGCTTTTTACCGACGGAGTCTCGGGGGCGAAAGTCAGCGTCGCGAATTTCTGGGACGACGAAGCCGAGGCCCGTGCGATTGGCGAGGACATCGAGAATCTGCAGCGCGCACACGAACCGCTGAACGACATGGCCGTTCTGGTGCGCGCCTCCTCGCAGATGCGCGCCATCGAAGACCGCTTCATCACGCTGGGCTTGCCCTATCGGGTCATCGGCGGCCCGCGCTTCTATGAGCGTCAGGAAATCAAGGACGCGATTGCGTATCTCGATGTCGTCGCCAACCCGGCAAACGACCTCAAATTTGAACGCATCGTCAACGTACCGAAACGCGGCCTTGGCGACACGACGATCAAGCGCATTCACGAGCTGGCCCGCGCCCGCGCAATCCCGCTTTATCAGGCCGCCCGTGAGATCATCGAAACCGATGAGCTGACCCCGAAAGCCAGAAAGTCTCTGTTCGATCTGACGCAGTCATTCGAGCGCTGGCGCGGCAATCTCGATCACATGCGCCACACTGATCTTGCCGAACTCATCCTCGATGAATCCGGCTATACCGCGATGTGGCAGGCCGACAAGAGCCCGCAATCACAGTCCCGTCTGGAGAACTTGAAAGAACTCGTCCGCTTCATGCACGACTTCGACACGCTGCAGGGCTTCCTGGAGCACGTGTCGCTCGTCATGGATGCCGACCAGGGCAGCGACGGCGATCGCGTCTCGCTGATGACGCTCCACGCGGCGAAGGGTCTGGAATTCGGCATCGTTTTCCTGCCCGGGTGGGAAGAAGGCCTCTTTCCACACCAGCGCTCGCTGGACGAAAGCGGCAAGGCCGGTCTCGAGGAAGAGCGCCGCCTTGCCTACGTCGGCCTCACCCGGGCCAAACGGCGGGCCAAGATTTCCTTTGCCCAGAATCGGCGCACGCACGGGCTTTATCAATCCGCATTGCCCTCCCGCTTCGTTGACGAGCTTCCTGAGGCGACGGTGGAAGTGGTCGAGAGCGAGATGCCATATGGCGGGCGACAGAACCCGTTTGGCTTCGGCGGAGCGTTCGGTCCGAGCCGCTTCGATCGCATGGGCGGGTCGGAACCGTTCAAATCGAGCTACAACACCCCTGGCTGGCAACGCGCCCAGCAATCCTGGAGCCGAAGCGATCAGAAAAAGAAGAGATCCTCCCGAGGTCCGCTGACGCTCGAAGGCGAACTCGTGGCGGCCTCGACGGCAAATGCGCCGTCGTTCACGTCCGGCACGCGCGTCCGACACGAAAAATTTGGCCTCGGCACAGTGACGCTCGTCGATGGCAACAAGCTGACCATCGATTTCGACGACGGTTCGACGAAGCGTGTCGTCGCCAGTTTTGTTGACGTTGTATGATGGAAAAGCTATAGTTAATGCTCGATCGGCGTCCAATTCTCGCCGCCTGTTTCTTCATATCGCCGTAATTGCTAGGCATACACTCCTTTGGCTCGTTGAGCTGTGGGGGTTCATCAGCTGCTGTAAGTCTTTGCGATGCCGGCACGTCACCGGCTGATGACGCATGTCTTGCGCCGTAAGTATCTGAAACAATTTGAAAAAAAACTTGCGGAAGCAGGAAACCGGAACGGGGAATCTTTGTTTGGGAGGGTAGAGTCCTTGAAAGGAGCTATCCATGAGCACTTACCGCTTTCCTCTAAGGGGTAAGATTGGCGTCGTGCGCGGGAAGGACGGGGAAGTCCTGACGCGACGCGTTGGTGCACAGCGTGACTTGAGCCGGGCGAACCGGCGGAAATATGAACTGACTGAGACGCAACAACCGCTGACCGAGGAGGAAATTCGCAATCTCCCGGTCGCCCACCGCTATTCGTCCTGAGAAGACCAAAAACAGCATAGCACTCGGACTCGAATGAACGGCATCGCCCTGGAGCGGTGCCGTTTATGTCTTTAGAGAGCCGACCTAGGCCGCTTCCGCTGGTCTCGTTTTCAGGAGATCCCAAGCCGCATTGATCTGCTTGATCCGCTGTTCGCGGTATCGCCGGTCGGCCTCGTCGCGAGCATGGTCCGGGTGCCACGACATCCGCAACGCATCGACGATTTTCTTGACCGCAGCATCGGGGGCATCGGGATTGAGGCCAAGAATTCTGTAAGCTTCGTACGTCGTGGTCGGAGCATCCGGCTCGGAGAATGCTGGACGGGTCTCCTCGGAGGCCGGCATCGCGCCCTGCGCGATGCGCGCAATTCGGTCGAGGTCCCGAATGACCGTACGGATCGCCAGCTTATACCGCTCCGGCCCCAGTTGACTGGAGCGCCGCTCCAGGTCCGCAATGCGGTCATGCAGGCCGTCGAGTTCCGAAGTCAGAACATCGCGCAGCAAGAGATCGCCCGGAAGAAGCGAAACGAAGAGCTCGGTTTCATGCAACCGGGCACGAACCGATCCGAGCCCCTCGGAAGTTTTGCCGTCCGTTTCGCTCGAACCGGTCGAAGCCCGGCGCCAATTCTCCATGCCCTGGCGAAAAGCCGAAAACGGCGCGACCGCAAATTCCCAGAGGCGGGCCAGAGTCGATCCGCCGACGGCAGCAGCCGTGGGAAATTCAAACAGCGCGAGTTGCCGCCGCCGCACGAGGAGCAGGCACGCAGCCAATAACGAGGCCAAAAGCGTCGAAATCACGCCCGCAACCTTGAGCGCCCCTCCAGACGCGGTTGGCACGGAAACCGGGTCGACGACCGTGACCCACGGTGCTGATTCCGGTTCCGAACGCGGCGCAGGCGGTGCGATGACAGCGTCAGGAGAGAGCAGCTCGGACGAAACGCGGGGCAGCGTCGTCGTTTTTCCGAAACCGGGAAGAACGAAGCGGCCGTGAAGCTTGCTGACCGGTGCATACCCTGGCGGCAGGTGGTCGGGCGTTGCGATCCCAAGTGACCGAGCGGAAGCCGCGACGCGCGCCCAGAGCACGTGCTCTCCCCCACATGAGATCATGAACTTGTGGACCATCATCGTTTCGCACGTCCATGCAGCCGAGGAGCCGCAGGCCGTGAACGGCATGTCCTGGCGCGGGCCGATGATAGAATAGGTCGTCGGCTCCGACGGGGTGAGGTGCGGAGTGCCCCTATCCATTGTGCACGCATAAGGTAGAACGAGCTCGTCAGCCTCGACAACGCCCGTGAGGGCGATGCAGACAGCAAAGCCCAAGGCCAGAAAACGCAAAGCCCCCATTCTCACGCCCCCGCGTAGGTCCCCTTTGTGCCGCCGCGTTCATAATCCGAGCGAAACAACGGCAGGACTATGGCAAGAACCCGCGTTATGAAGACAAATCATACAAGGCATGCTTGTATTTAATGATGTACTAACAACCGCACGCACTGCAAAATCCTTCTGCCCGTGGCGTGTAGTGTCATCTTTCGGCCGCCGAACTGCTGCCACGCTCGACAAAGACTTCTGCGCCTCGATATGAAGTGCGCGCGATGAAAAGGGATCGAAACAAAAGCCCGGGGGTTGCGTAATGTCGTCGGCGGATTTTGCGGGAGGCCGATTGCATCGGAAGCCGAGTCTCTATCAGAGAATTTCCGACCTTGCTGATTTCGACTCGCATCCGGCCGAGGCCACCGAAAATGTCGCCCAAGAACCGATCGATATTCTCGCTCCTGACGAGAAGCGCAAACGCGAGCGCTTCATCCCGGTAACCCGGTTTGCCCTTCTCGACCGGCTGACGAAACCTCACCTCTGGCCGCCGGGACAGGCCGCCGAAGCGCGCCGCTTCTTTCGCTATCTCGATTACTGGCGCCAGCAACAATACTTCGCGATGCTGCTGGATCTGGAGCAAACCTACGAAGCGTTTTCGCCTGACAGCGACCTGCTGATGACGCGCAGTTTCTCTGACGATGATCGCGCAGTGTTACAGCATCGTGTTTTTGAAGGCGTCGAAAGCCTTCTCGTGCGCGCCAATTATGAGCGCATCGATCCGACGGATGTCGAAGTCATCCTGACCCGCGAAAGCCATTACGGCCTCGATCTCTTTGTTGATATGCAGGCTTTCGAGCGGGTAGCCATCTATTATCGCGGCGCCTCGAACCGGAAATATGAGCGGCGCCGCATCCGTAAATTCCTGCGCAAGGAAGAGTTCAACGTTCCGATCTTCCAGCGCCTTTTTCTGATGTTTAAACTGAAATCGGCGGAAGCCCGCGTCGAGGAAGTCATGCGCGAGAAGAAGCTGTCGCGCGAAGCAGCCGAAAATTGGGTCGCGCGCCGCCGGCAGCATCTGCCGCCGGGGATCAATGACAAGCACATTTATCTGAAGCTCTTCAAGAACATCCCGCGCACCGACATCGAGATGATCTTCCCCAATACCGAGGTCCGATTCCGCTCGATGGACAAGCTTCGTCTCGGCGTCACGGCCGGCGGCGGGCTCGGTATGGGTGCCGTCGGCGCAGCCGGAAAACTTGCGTTGCTTCTGAGCAATCCAATTGCCGCCATGGGAGCACTCGCGGGGCTGGGCGGCATCGCCGTCCGCCAGGCAATGGGCTTCTTCAACCAGAAGCAGCGCTATATGGTCGTGATGGCGCAGAACCTCTATTTCCACACGATGGCCGACAACCGCGGCGTCATTCTGAAGATCGCCGCACGCGGGGCGGAAGAGGACGTCAAGGAAGAGATGCTGCTCTACAGCGTCCTTGCCAAGGAGCCGGCAAGCCGCGCCGACCTGCCCTCGATCGACCTCGCGATCGAAAACTATTTGACGCATACATTCGGCGTGAAGATCGATTTCGAGATCGACGATGCGCTCGACCGACTCATCCGCGACGGCATTGTCACCGAAAAGCCGGACGGCACATTTGTCACGTTGCCACCGGCCGAAGCGGCGAAGCACATCGACGCCCAATGGGATCTGTTCCTCGACCACCTGCCCGATCCGATCAGCTCGGAAGGATATGAGTTCGAGGGCAAATCGGTCCCCAACCTTTGACGTTCCATGGCATTCAGAAAATTCGCCGCGCATTTCGATGATCGCGCGTTCGCCTACGCGACCGGTAACGCAGCCCAGGATCTCATCGAGCCGCCGCCCGACGCATTGACTGTCTTTGAGGATGGTCCCGGCCGCTGGCGCGTCGAATTCTACTTCGATCTCGAAGCAGGAGAGCGCGACCTCGCGGGCGAGTTGACCGCTCTCGTGGATTGGCCGCTGCCGCCTTTCGAAATAGAGACCGTTCCGGATTTGAACTGGGTTGCGATTTCGCAAGCCGCGCTGCCGCCGGTCCACGCCGGACGGTTCACCGTACACGGGAGCCACGACAAAGACCGCATTGCGCACGGCCCGAACAGCATCCTCATTGATGCAGGCGAAGCGTTCGGAACCGCACACCACGCAACGACGCTCGGATGCCTTCTCGCTATCGACAGGCTCACACGTGCGCGCGCCTTCGAGAACATGCTCGACCTTGGCTGCGGTTCGGGTGTCCTGGCGATCGCAGCCGCCAAGGCCATGCCGAAGACACGCATCGCCGCCGCAGACATGGACGCGCAGTCGGTGAAGGTCGCGACCGAAAACGTCCGCCTCAACAATGTCGGCAACCGCATTGCGCTTTTCGTCGGCAACGGTCTTGGGCACCCGAAAGTTCGCGAACGCGCGCCCTTCGATTTCCTCGTGGCCAACATTCTGGCGGGACCGCTGATCCACTTGGCGCCTTCGATCGCACGCGCGGTCAATTCCGGTGGAACACTCGTGTTGTCTGGCATCCTCGTTCCCCAGGCGCCGGAGGTGATCGCAACCTACCTCGCCCACGGATTTGCGCTGAAACGCCACGATCGGATTACCGGCTGGTCGACTTTGACCTTCAAGCGGCGTTGAAATCCACGGGCCCCGCGCTTAGAACCTCCTCATGCTACAGACCTTCCAATCGTTGTCGGAGCCGGAGCGCGTCGCCGAGCGCGTGAAAGCGCTCCGCGCCTACATGGCAAAAGCGAAAATCGACGCGGTTCTCGTCCCTCGATCCGACAAACACCAGGGCGAATACGTGCCCGCGTGTGCCGAGCGGCTCAAATGGCTGACGGGATTTTCAGGCTCGGCCGGTATCGCTATCGTCACGCGGAAGGCCGCGGTGTTGATGGTCGACGGTCGCTATACCGTTCAAGCCGGCGCTGAGACCGATACGAACATCTTCGAAGTCTCGCTGCTGCCGCGCACAAAGCTTGCCGACTGGCTGATGGCAAATGTCGGCAAGAACGGAACGATCGGCTTCGATCCCTGGAACCACACCGCAGGCGAGATCAATCGCCTGAAGGCTGCGCTTGAACCCAAAGGCCTGAAGCTCAAGGCCCTCTCCAAAAATCCGATCGACGTGCTTTGGGGCAAGAACCGCCCGAAGCCGCCGCAAAACCCCGTCATCGCGCAGCCGATCGCCTTCGCCGGCAGGACAGCGGCCGACAAGATCTCCGAGCTGCAGACGCGCCTCAAGGAGGATGGCCAGAGCGCAGTCATCCTGACGCTTCCGGATTCCATCTGCTGGCTCTTCAACATTCGCGGCAGCGACGTCGCACACAATCCTGTCGTGCTTGCGTTTGCCATCGTGCCCGCGAGCGGTAAGGCCGAGCTATTCATTGCTCCGGACCGGCTTGAACCCGAGGCACGTGCCGAAGTCTCACCCGTCGCCAAGCTCGTCCCGCCCGCAAAACTCGCCGATCGCGTGAATGAACTGAAGGCCAAAGGCAAGCGCGTGCGCCTCGATCCCGAGTCCGCCGCCTATTGGTTCGAACAGAAACT